>VFFT01000106.1 GCA_009392775.1 SAR202 cluster bacterium
ACACGTTACAAACGGACCAAAACTATCCCTGCTCTCATATAGATCTCCCTTACATTTCTGACACGACTTAAACCAGAACACTTCTCACCTCTCTTCAGCAGGTCTGTATATTTTGGATTCACCCGCTAAATCTATTTCGGACTTGCCTTATCTCTACACCTACTCAGATCATCTATTTTTAATTTAATGTCTAACAAATACTACGTTATAATCAATTTGTAAGATATAGTTGACAAACCAGCCCTTAGATGTATAGAATAATACACATAACGTAGAACGCTGTCAACATTTAAGTTAATTAATGTAGAACAAGTTCTATAAAAACTAATAAAGAACTGTAATCAGTGAAAGGAGATATTTATAAACACCAGGTGTTCCACAATTAACGACACAAGGTTGTATAACTTAATCTACATAAATGAAAGGACATAATTATGACAATGGTGCAAAACATAGCAATTATTCTCGCAGCCGTAGGGGCGCTCAATTGGGGTTTGGTGGGCTTGTTTAAATTTGACTTGGTGGCCCTCATTGCGGGAGGCAAATCATTTGGAGAAGTAAATATTCTATCTAGGATCATCTATCTGCTAGTAGCAGTATCGGGCGTTGTAGCAGTAACAACCTTAGCTTGATCCAAGTCATACCCAGTATGACTTTATAGCAACTAAATCAAAGGAGCGGTAATTACATGGACATAAGAGAGATAAATACATTAATCATAAAAACTCGCACTTCAATGAGTGACCTTATAAATAAATGGGAAAGGTTTATGGTCTCTCGAAAAGCACCTCCTCGCAGAGTTCTAGACCCGTTAAACGTATTGAGTCCAAGTTTGCCTGCTGTAATTGCACGCTCCACCAGAAGAATAAACGACCCTAGCTTAACGTTGGCGGAAGCCGAAATTCTGGGAAGGATAAACCTATCATGAATCTACTAGACCAAGAACAAAACCAAGAATTAAACAACAATAAGGAGAAAAAAATGACAGACAACAACATGGAAATTGGCACATGGACACAATTAGCTGAATCGCTTTACGAATTCCTTAATCGCAGAGGAACCACTATCGAATACACCTTTGCTGATATGGAAGTTATGGTACCTAAATCTACCGGTGCAGATGCTCCTCAGGCACGTTGGAATTTGAATGGGAGTGTAAGACTCCGCACTTGGGAGTCGTAAACATAGTGATAGATGTTAAAAATGAACGTTTTAATGTGACTGGAACCGTGCGAGTAGAAATAGATGAAATGACCAGCAACATTACCGGAACAGGAAACGTCATAGACATAGAACTGTCACTAGTAGACAAAATTTTGACCCATTGGGGTAGGAAACTACCCCAAAAGTCAAAAAATCTTTCTGATGCCAGTGAAGTGCTTAAACGCACTGGATTGACTGTCAGGGTTCTCAACAATAACAAGCCAATAGTGATCGTAGGAGAACAAGCTAAACCTGGATTGTTAAATAAAATATTTAAATCAAGAAACATTCAATGGAAACCAAATTTGGCTTTGATCAAATTTGCCCTGAAACATAAGAAGCAAAAGCAGTTTTAATCACAATTATCGGGAGTATAAAAATGAAATGGACTATTCTAGACGCCGACAAAACAGTATTGGATCCTTCTGGAGTCGATGCCTTTATTGATCGGATGGATAAAGAACTACGAGCAGGAGGTCCACCGCTTGAGGGCTTCAAGTCTCTCTATTCCAGTCAAGAGATGCTTCAAATCACACGTGAAATAGAAAATGAAATAACGAAAGTGCCTGATTCCCAATCAACTCTATATGTCGGTTTTCAAACAGTGGATAAATTCCTAAACGAGACTGAGAGATATACGTACATGAGCACGTTGGGAATTCCGGTAGTTGGTTTTGGTCAAGGTAACGTGCCTGACCAGAACAACGTTCCCGCAGAACAATGGGTATCATTACCAACTGATTTATTAGCTTTTGAAAACCAGTGGTACTTAATATCGGCATCACCAAACCCCATAATATTTATAGGTTGGGAAACATCTAGTCCTGAGCTTTTCGGGCTAGGCGGGATCTCTACAGAAGGAAAAGAATTCCGTGGATTTGTCTCAAATGACGAGAGAATAATTGATGCCGCGATAAATTATCTCGAGCGAGTTAGGAAACAGAATGGTCCTACAGCTTCCCTGCCCCTAATGCAGCTATCCGAGGAAATACCTTTTCCGATTAGTCGCATCATGATGGTGACTGACGATAATCAAAATGAACAAATTGACTCAATGCGTAAAGAGATAAGTTCGTTCGCAGCAGAAAATGAAGCTTACGTTATGTTATATGACATTTCAGCAGCATCATATTTAGTGAATCCATATCCGTCAGGAGAAGTAGAAAAAACTTCCACTAAAGTCTTACATACTCAAGATCTAGGTTTAATGGGGAGACAGTATCTTGTTGAGCAGCTGGACCATCTTAATAATAATGAACTATGTGCCGGAGTAATATTAGCGACTGAGCACGGGTTCAAACATCTAGCGGAATGGGCTGAAAGCGAAAACGCGGACCTGATTATGATTCCGCAGAGCTTGGTCAACCCCGGACTAATTGACCGTATAAAGGGCTATACTCTTCGAAAGTTGCTTGAAGCCACAACTATTCCCATCATTGTGTATAAGGATTCGACATCGTCATGGATGCGAACACGCAAAGTGTTTAAATCTAATGCTGATATGGATCATCAACTAAATGTATCTGATTACCCAACACCAAAAGCGGTTAGCCCACTAGCATGAAATATTGTAATTCAGTGTGGGAGATAGATTAAATGCAACCGCAACCAGTAATAGTATGGTTTAGGAACGATCTGCGCTTGGAAGGGAATCTAGCTCTAAGCGCAGCTCTATCCTCTCAAAAACCTGTTATCCCAGTATTTATATGGAACGACAAGTCAAGTGATTGTACTTTTAACGGCCCTCATTCTGAACGATGGCTTGGAGTTTCCTTGCGACATTTGTCAGATTCATTAAACCACATGGGTTCTCGTCTAATTATCAGGACAGGATATGCCCCTAAAGAGCTTCGCGACCTGGCCTCGGAAACACACGCTGATCATGTCTATTTTAACGAAAGATACGAACCCTCTGAAATACAAACACAGAGTTTGGTCGAAGAAGCTCTAAGGCCACAGAATATCGTATTGAAAGCATTCAACTCTAATTATTTATTTGATCCAAGGACTATATATAAAGCTAACAATCATCCTTATAAAAAGTTCGGCGCATTTTGGAAACATTGTTTAACGCTACAAGAACCAAACCCACTGCCTCTGCCACTGAGGTCCGAACAATTTTCGAGTCCTATGCTGTGGCCTAATACAGTCCAACTCACAGAAATGAACGAAGGTTCAAGTTTTAGGGAAGTATCATGTATAAAACCAATGTGGACCCCCGGGGAGGCATCCTCCAATAGAAAACTTAAAGAATTTCTCCTAACTTCATACGAATATTACTCCGAAAATAGAGAGCGTTCAGATATTACTGGAACGTCGATGCTATCGCCCCACTTAAGCTTCGGAGAAATAGGACCGACTCAGATACTCCAAGAACTAGACCAACAAAAGCTGAAGGCAACAGCTTCAGTAACTTTACATGAAGACAAATTCATTACAGAACTAGGCTGGAGAGAGTTCGCTAACTACATCATTACGCATTTTCCCGCATCTAATAGCGAACCAAGCAATACAGCTCTCGATCATTTCATCTGGGACGATAATAAATACCACTTAACTGCTTGGCAATCAGGGGAGACGGGTTACCCCATAATCGACGCAGCAATGAGACAGCTTAAAAGCACTGGCTGGATGAATAATAGGCTTCGCATGGTCGTGGCATCTTTCTTAATCAAGAATTTACTTATACCATGGCAGAAGGGGGCAGAGTGGTTCTCTTACTTATTGGTAGATGCCAACGAGGCAAGTAATAATTTAGGATGGAAATGGATAGCAGGGTGCGGGACCGACTCATCACCCTATTTTAGGATCTTTAATCCACTGACACAATCTCAAAAAACCGACCATGATGGATCATTTATCCATCAATGGATACCTGAATTATCTCAATTAGCTGAGCCCTGGATTCACCATCCATGGTTAGCACCCATAGATGTATTACAAAGAGCGCAGATCAGTTTAGGTGTAGATTATCCAAGGCCTATTGTTGATTACAAAACATCCCGCATTCGTAGTTTAGCTGCATATAAGCAAGCTAAACTACTTTACGATCTGGAGAGAAAACACAATTGATATCTCACCACTTATTCAAATTCTTAGCTCTTGCCATAATCGATGCACTGAACATCCTAATCAGAAAAAATAAACGTATACACTATAGTCCAGATTAACTGGCTTAACGAATTCATTTATTTGCATTTCTTCCAATAATGAAAAAGGAACAAGTACTGCATTTTTACTCAAGTAAGGAGTTGTCTTAAATCTCATAATGTCTAATACCAGCATAACCAGAAATCACCGGATATTAGTAACAGGAGCAACGGGCTACATTGGCGGCAGATTAGTCCCAATGTTGGAAAAAATGGGGTATAGCGTTCGGTGTTTTGCGAGAAATTCAGATTCCCTTGCATCAAAAGTATCGCAAAACACCGAAATCATATCGGGGGATATGCTAAGTTCCCAATCGATTGAACATGCTATGAATGGAATTGATACAGCATTTTACCTAGTCCACTCGATGGGGTCAGCTAAATCCTTTATGGATCTAGAAACAGAATGTGCTAGGAATTTTGCCTATGCTGCTAAATCTGCTGGGATCAGACGAATAATCTATCTTGGTGGCCTTGGCGAATCAACTAAGAAGTTATCGCCGCACCTACTGAGCAGGCAGGAAGTAGGGTCGATATTAAGAGAATCAGAGGTCCCCGTTATTGAATTCAGAGCATCCGTCATTGTTGGATCAGGCAGCTTATCTTTCGAGTTAGTCCGCAGCCTAGTAGAACGTTTGCCAGTAATGATAACTCCCAGATGGGTCTCAACCCCATCGCAACCAATATCAATAGACGACGTACTCAAATATCTAATAGAAAGCATCGAATTGCCGAAATACGAAGATATAATCGTAGAAATTGGAGGTGCAGAAATAATGTCCTACGGGCAAATCATGAAAGAGTACGCCCGACAGAGAGGACTAAAACGCCTCATGTTAGCAGTACCTGTCCTGACTCCTAGACTGTCCAGTCTGTGGCTGGGACTCGTCACTCCCGTTTATGCTCGAATAGGGCGCAAACTAATCGATAGCATGAGATATCCCAGTGTAGTTAATAGCACCACAGCACAACATTATTTCAACCTTATACCAAGTGGTGTTACTGATGCCATTAGTAAAGCACTAGAAGATGAAGATCGAGACTTTGCCGAAACGCGATGGTCTGACGCCCAATCTTCTTCAGGTCCGATCAAACATTGGGGAGGAGTAAGGTTTGGACCAAGACTACTCGATATGCGAAGGATAAGTGTCTCTGTGGGACAGCAAGAGGCATTTATACCAATACAACGTATTGGCGGTCGACAAGGATGGTACTACGGAAATTGGTTGTGGCAGATACGTGGATTCCTAGACCTATTATTTGGAGGCGTTGGTATTCGTAGAGGTCGTAAACACCCTGAAACCATTACTGTGGGTGACACTATAGATTGGTGGCGGGTAGAGGCGTACGAACCATTCCAACGACTTCTACTGATTGCCGAGATGAAAGTCCCGGGACGTGCATGGTTAGAATTCCAAGTAAGTCAGAAGGAAAATGAGACCATACTAACCCAAACCGCAATCTTTGATCCCGTAGGAGTAGGAGGATTGTTGTATTGGTACGCACTGTACCCGCTTCATAACTTAGTTTTCTCTGGCATGATAAACAATATCGGCCGGTACATCCAACTGCATAAAGAGGACTTATGAAAAACACGAGCGGCACGTTAATTTTGGGTGCTAGCGGAGGTATCGGATCTACTCTGGCTAGGACTTTAAGAGATCAAGAGGAACACCTTGTGTTAGCTGGACGAGATTCTACAACCCTAAGAGAACTTGGAGCCGAACTTGACTCTAAAATTATCATAATCGGATCCATGGATATTGAATCTATTAGTAAAGCGTATACAGAGGCCGAAGAGGTATTAGGTTCTCTGTATGGGACTGTAAACTGTATAGGATCATCTCTCCTAAAACCATCCCACACAATATCATCTGAGCAGTGGCAGGACATCGTGGATACTAACCTTACCAGTGCTATGGGTACTGTAAAAGGCGCATCCAGAGTTATGATGAAAAGAGGCGGTTCGATTGTATTAATAGCAGCCGCTTGCGGTAGAATAGGAATGGCCTACCACGACGCGATCAGCGCGACTAAAGCAGGCGTCATAGGGCTGACATTATCTGCTGCTGCAACATACTCAACCAAGGGAATACGGGTCAACTGTGTAGCTCCTGGACTCATAGATACGCCCATGACTTCTCCAATCACAGGAAATGAAATCGCATTGCGCTCATCTGAGTCTATACACCCTATTTCCCGAATAGGACAACCATATGAGGTAGTATCAGCAATCACCTGGCTATTAGACAGGCAGAATACATGGGTCACAGGGCAAGTAATCGGAGTAGATGGAGGGCTTGGGTCCGTACTGAAAAGGACCACTACATGAAGACTATAACCTACGTTAAGCGATCACAATTAAACCACTCAGCAACCACGGTTTTTAATTGGCATTGCAGGGAAGGAGCCTTTGAAAGACTAAACCCGCCTTGGCAACCGGCCGAAACTATAGAGAAGTTAGGAAGCATTGAAGATAATGGAACTATCACAATCAAGACTAAACTTGGGCCATTATCCTCTAAGTGGTTTTTGAAACATATCGATTTCATTCAGGATCGCCAATTCGCAGACATTCTCATCAAAGGCCCCTTCGCCTATTGGAAACATATCCATAAAATGGAACCACAAGATGAAGAAACATGCATATTAGAAGATGAAATAGAGTTTTCTATGCGTGGTGGGATAGTAGGAAATATATTAGGTGGGCCTATCGTGAAGAACTTGCTACAAAAGATGTTCACCTACAGACACAACGTTCTCCGTTCAGACTTACTATCCCATAGCAGATATCAATCAGATGGAATAACTAAGATACTAATATCCGGATCTACAGGTTTAATCGGCCAAGCTTTAAGCTCGTATCTATCTACTGGCGGCCATCAGGTAGTCAGGTTGGTCCGCACCTCGGACTTAGACGATGAAGGGACCATTTTTTGGGACCCTTTAAACCATATCATCGATATTGAATCCCTTGAGGGCTTTGACTACGTTATCCACTTGGCGGGAGAGAATGTAGGGGAAAGTAGGTGGACTAAAAAGAAAAAAGGAAGAATCTCCGATAGTAGAATCAATGGCACCAAGTTTCTTACTGAATCACTATCACATTTGAAATGCCCTCCAAAAGCTCTATTGTGCGCGTCGGCTACTGGATATTACGGAGATGCTGGAAACGATTTAGTAAATGAACAATCTCCAAATGGGACCGGATTTCTTGCTCAAGTGGTTGATGAATGGGAACAGTCTACACGATCCGCTACTGACCAAGGGATACGTGTTGTAAATTTACGCTTTGGGGTAGTAATAAACCCGATGGGAGGCGCGCTAAAAAA
>VFFT01000107.1 GCA_009392775.1 SAR202 cluster bacterium
TCGCCCGTGTTTCAATAAAAACCGTAGACTTAATATTGTGGCCACTTCCTGTATCGGCTAATAATTCGTCCAGTAAATATCGTTGGTAGGGAATACGGCCAGGCCTCATATCCCAAAAGTGATGGTGTGGATCACATATGGGTAGATTTGGTTCTAAAGTAGGCTCTTGCGTGAGAGAAAGCCAGTCGTTTCCTCCAAATGGCATATATGTCTCCGTAGGATGTTATTTAATATTAATAATATCATGTGGCATTTCAAATTAAGGATGGTGTACTCTTAGACAGCGATTCATTATCTTGATTGGTTAAGGCAATGCCAGTACTTTCAACTTCACAACTTTCTCTTTCTTATGGCAACAGCCAGATTTTCGACGATGCAAATGTGAGCATAGCCGATAAAGCTCGTATAGGACTGGTTGGCCCAAACGGTGCGGGCAAGAGTTCACTCATAAAAGTAATCGTGGGTGACATTCATCAAACATCAGGCGAATTGCATGTTTCTTCAGGTGTTCGGATAGGATACGTGCCTCAGATATCAGAGATTACGAGCACCGGTAGCCTTATGGACGAAATAAAAACTGCTTTTAGTGAGCTATTTGATATAGAAGACTTGATGGCTACGCAGTTAGAGGAGATGTCAAAATTGTCTGGTGACGATCAGTCAGAGGCGGAGGTAAAATACTCTGATCTTGTATCTCGATATGAATATTTGGGCGGATATACCTACGAAAATAGACTCGAACAAGTGGTCTCTGGAGTAGGGCTTTCTGAACAGAGCCTACGTTCGCCATGTGCATCTGCCAGTGGAGGCGAACGTACTCGTGCTGCATTAGCTAAAGCAATTCTATATGCGCCGGAACTACTAATTTTGGACGAGCCTACTAACTACTTAGACTTGGCGGGTTTAGACTGGCTGGAGAATATGCTGAGTCATTATGATACGGCATTTCTAGTAGTGTCTCATGATAGGCATTTTCTAGATAAGGTCGCTAGTAGTATATGGGAGCTTGACCATGAAAAGCTCCAGGTTTTCTCAGGAAACTATTCACAATACAGGCGGCAAAAAGGGGAACAAGTCTTATGGCAAAGGAAAAGATTTCAGAGACAACAGGAATTCATTGCCAAAGAACAATCATTTATACGAAGATACGGGGCTGGTCAACGTGCTGCAGAAGCAAAAGGTAGAGCTCGAAGACTTTCGAGATTGGAAAGATTTGAGGCCCCTGAGACATCTAACGAGATTAGCCTTTCTGGAATCTCGGCTAGCCGTACAGGCCAAGTCCTTATTCAGTGCAACGATCTTAGCGTTGGATTTAAAGAAGGGGCTGTTAATAGAAGCCTGATTAGAATTCAGGATATCAAATTAGAGAGGAACAGCCGAACCTGTATAGTGGGTAGTAACGGCGTCGGAAAAACAACATTTCTAAAGACTATGCTCGGAATGGCTGAACCCTTAGAAGGTTCCGTCACTATCGGTCATAATGTGGATTTTGGATATTTCAGCCAAGAATCCTATGCAGGACCGGAAGAAGCTTCTGTGTTTGAGGCTCTACTCGAAGCTCGTGAAATGCCACTGGATGAAGTAAGACCGTATTTGGCAAGGTTTCTATTTCGTGACGACGAAGTGTTTAAGACCGTTTCTTCTCTTAGTGGAGGAGAAAAAAGTCGACTTGCTCTGGCTAGATTGTTGATAAACAAGCCGAATCTACTTGTTTTAGATGAACCCACGACACATCTTGATATAGCGACTAGGGAAGCTATGGAGCAAGTGTTTTTAGCCTATGATGGGACTATGTTATTTGTGTCGCATGACCGTCATCTGATCTCACTTATGGCCAAAAACCTGTGGATTTTAGAAAATAATTCCATTACTGAATTCAATGGTTCATTCGATGAGTGGCAAAGCAAATTGCAGTCACAATCAATAAAACCTTCAAATGTTGGCATTGACACACGAGTTCGTGCGGGTAGCGACAGCTCTAAGAACCAGTCTTTGATTCGCTTGCAGCAACGTCAGATAGATGAATTAGAAGGACAGATATCCGACTTAGAGCAAAAAATAACTCAAATAGAACACGCAATATCACAGGCTTCTGAGACTCAGAATGTCGTTGAACTTACTAGCCTGGGAAAAATATATGAGTCATTACAGGTGGAGTTGGCTGAAAAATGGGATGATCTTGGAGGTTAATGTTCTTCTAGAAAGTTAACTATCTCCGCAAACACGAGCTCTGGGTACTCCATGGGCAGGAAATGGGATCCTTTAGGAGCTATTTTGACCTCTGATTTATCTACTTTTGCTAGAAATTCTCGGATTCCTGTTTCATTTAACGTTTGCGCTCCTGGGTAATTGCCGAGAAGAAGTAGTAAATCTCCCTTTATTCCATCGAGATAGGGTGATGTATTCAGAATGGTACGTTGTTCATAAAAAATGGCTTCTATTTCGGGAGGACATTTTAATTCCGCTCTGCCGTCAGCACGAATAAATGTACTTCCACTAATATAGTCATCGAATATGCGCTTATCCCATGTCTGAAATACTTTCCTGTTCCTGTAAGCAGTACTCATATCCTCTCTACTGTCCCATATGGCACGCTTTCTTCGGGTACGTTCAGGTCGAGATCGCATATCTGCATTAGATGACAAAGCTCTGCTACCACCTACTCGTGAATCTATAATCAGGGAAGGCCCCAATATTCCGGGTTGTATTGAGTGGGCGATAATAGCTGCTGAACCTCCTGCTGAATGTCCAACAACGTATGGTTTATACAAATTGAGTTCGGTAACTATGCTGTTTAAGTCGATTGCGAGTTCCCTAAACGTATATCCGGTTTCTGGTTTCTGACTATCTCCGTGGCCTCTCATATCAAAACTCAAAATGTGGTACTGATCGGCTAGCTTCTGAGCGGTCCAATTCCACAAGTGTGCAGATAGTCCGATACCGTGAAGCATTAGTATAGGCTTAGCTGAGGAAGTGCCCCATTCCAGATAGTGATGCGTTATATTATTTGCGACGACGAACTTATCAGAATATTTATTCATAAATACCTAGGGTTTATATTTTTCTTTAATAATAATATAAACCTCATGGGAACGGGGAAGTACATGCTTCCGTTGAGGGTGGTTAAAGGCACGATTTACATAGGGTACGGTTTATCGTAATGTGGTTTATACTAGACGAAGAATAGATTTCTAGGAGGACATACTATGTCAATGGTCAACACAGATATTCAGGGGCAGACGATGTTAATACAACTTAATCGCCCTGAGAGACTAAATGCCCTTGGTTTCCAACTTAGGACGGAAATGGCCGAAGCCTTCACGGAATTTCGAGATAATCGTGATTTGGAAGTGTGTGTTTTTACAGGGACTGGTCGTGCGTTTTGCGCAGGGGAAGATATGAAAGAATCCTTGGAGCGTGGTACTCCAGGTGGTGCTTCTAAGCCGGTAGAGAATCCGTTTTGGGATTATGGGACGATTGATAAGCCAATTATTGCTGCTGTAAACGGTTATGCTATGGGCGGTGGGTTTATGCTTGTAGAAAGAACGGATTTGCGAGTAGCCGTTCCCGAGGCGGTTTTTGAGGTTTCAGAGGCCAAACGTTGGTTGTTGGGAGGCTATAATCATGGATTTTTTGCCGGACTTCCCCACGCTGTAGCGACTGAAATGGCTCTAGGGTTTAGGTTTACGGCGCAAAGGATGTATGAATTAGGATTTATAAATAGACTTGTTGAGTCTGATGAATTGTTGCCGACCGCATTTGGAATGGCAGATCATCTACTGAGTTTGCCCCCTGCTTCTAGGATGAATACTATGTATATGATGCGGCAGATGAGGTCTAAAGTTTCCCCTGACTTAAGCAACTTGGCTGCTGCTTTGCACGATCATGGAGATAAGGAAGATTTAATGGAATCCAGAAGGGCTTTTGCAGAGAAGAGAAAGCCTAATTTTAATGGATGGGTAAATCCAGAAGACAGGTACAATATGCCTAGGATGGAGACATTATCCAATAACTCATAGCGCTTATATCTAGTAACCGAATAATATAAAAGGCCTCACATGTGAGGCCTTTTATATTGGCGTTGTAGTGAATATTTATTCCAGTGTTCCTTTATAAGCCTGATATGCCATGCTTGTTATCAAGCCTATACGGTCTTGGTTCAGAAATGTGCTGAATGCACCTAAGTTGACCTGATTTATTGTATTTTCCTCAGATAATCCTTGGTCGTATCCGCGTTTTATTTCTGTATTCAGCAGCTCAAGTAATGCTTTACTGTCTTCGAATTCCGCCCTTCCACCCACTCCGCCATGCCCAGGAACTATGGTGTCTGCATCTATCAAGGAAACCTCTTGCATGACGTCAATCCATTTTGTTATGTGACCGTCTGGGAAAGCGGGCAAAGTATGGTTTACCGCGAGATCGCCGATAAAGAGAAGTTTGTCTCCCGGAAGATATATGGTGATATCACTGTTTGAGTGTGCTCTACCGTAATATTTGAGTTGAATTTCTTTGTCTCCTAACATGATAGTCATGCTGTCATCGAATGTCACATCTGGAAGAGTCATTTTGATCTGATCAAGTTCAGGTATAAGTTCTGCTCTCTGTCTGTACCTTGCCATATTTGCATCGAACTTCTCTTCAAGTTCAATCCTGCAGTTATTATGGGCAACTATTGGTGCCGGTTGGAAATACTGATTTCCAAATACGTGATCTCCATGGAAATGAGTGTTTATGAGGTATCTTATAGGCGATTTTGTAACATTCCTCACCGCTGTTCGTACTTGTCCTGCTAGGGAGGGGGTCATGAGTGAGTCTATGACCATTACACCTTCATCCCCGACTATGAATCCAGAGTTCGTGGCGCAATTTTCTTGAATGAATGCGTATACGTTTTCTGCTACCTCTATGGTGCCGGTTTTATATAGATTGGTGCTCAAATGTCCTCCTTGGGTAACTGGCTGTTATGGCCTTTCAATAATAGCAGATGTCCCGAATACAGGAGGCTTTTCAGAATGATTAGTGAATACGCCGTTCCGACAGATAATGTGATTTCTTGAATGGGTGTAACAAGTGTTAGCAGCGTTGACACCTTAATAGAGCGTAGATACACTCAATCAGGACTAGTGGTATCTTGAGAGCTAGGTGGATTTTCAGAGGAAATATGACACTATCAACAGAGATAACTGACAGTATAGAGTTAATGTATGAGTCTGGCTGGACCGATGGTCTGCCAGTAGTGCCTCCGACTAAAGATAGGGTGGCTGAGTTTATCACCGCTTCAGGTCGATCTGGTGAGGAGCTCATAGCACAACTTCCTCCACTAGGTGGAAAAGCTACTGTAGAAAAAATAGCTGTAAATGCGGTAATGGCTGGCTGCCTGCCCGAGTATATGCCAGTGATCATCACTGCTATACAGGCATTAATGGACGATAGGTTTAACCTCAGAGGAGTCATGTGCTCAACGGGAATACATACTCCTTTAATGATAATCAGCGGTCCTATTGTGAAAGAGTTAAATATTAATTCCAGTTATGGATGTTTTGGTCATGGATGGAGGGCTAACTCAACAATCGGGAGAGCTGTAAAACTTATATTAGTTAATCTCGGAGGAGCTGTTCCTGGGGATGCCAATAAAGCGACGTTTGGCCATCCAGGCTCATATACATACTGTATAGGCGAGTCTGAGGAGAACAATCCATGGGAGCCATATCATGTAGAGAAGGGCTTTAACGCGGAGGATAGTACTGTAACAGTATTTCCTGGTGAAGCGCCACATAACATTATGTATCATGCTGTACACCCCAGAAATTTCTTGACTGTTTTAGCAGACACGATGTGCCCCTTGGGAAATGTACAAATGTATGTAATGGGAGACACATTCGTGGTTCTTGGTCCGGAACATGCAAAACTTCTTGCGGAGGCCGGATGGCGTAAGAATGATGTACGTCAGTTTCTTCATGAGAATGCGCGTAGGCCCGTTGGTCTTTTGAGGCGCGGTGGGCCGGCCCAGGGTGATGATCGGCGAGAGATGATGTGGCCTAAATTTGTTGACCCGAATGATAATGATGATTTGGTTCCAGTTGTCCGAAGAGTCGATGATATTCATATATTCGTTGCTGGCGGACCTGGCGGGCCTCATTCTGTCTATATACCTGGATGGGGATCAAGAAGTGCCATTCGAAAAATAGAGAGACCATAAGGAGGTTTCATGACGACTGCAGTTACGACGGGTTCCGGGGTGTCGGAGAGACTAGAAGCCCTTGGGATCATGAGTCCAGTGGATCCAGATGCAGAAAATAAATGGAAAGCAGCTCCTAGGATAGATACTATCGCGGGGAAGTGTGGCGGGTTTCTGGCCAATAAGAAGGCCAATGCAGAAGTATTGCTTAAAGATGTAAAGGATCTTATGCAGGAAAGATACGGTCTGGGTGAAGGAATAATGATAGATAAATATATCTATTCAAGGCCTGCTTCAGAAGAGATTATTGAATCACTAGCGACTGACTGTGATTTTGTTGTCACGGCTATTGCTGATTGAGGCTCTTGCACATCATGCTGTATGCATGATGCTATGGAGTTGGAGATCAGGGGGATTCCCACCGTAGTTATATGCACCAACCCGTTTCTCAATTCTGCAGGAGTTCATGCTAGGACATATGGTCGTAGTGGATTCAAACCTGTTGGTATACCTCATCCATTGGGAGGAATCACTCCAGAAGCGGTGAAAGACAGGGCGGAATCACTTATTGAAGGAATAGTAGAAGCCTTAACGGAAAAGGAATAAAAAGATTCATTGGTGTTAGTATGCACTAGGAGTAGAGTATGGACGCAATAGGGGTATCACATATAGCTATTTGTGTACGTGATCTCGAACAGTCCCTAGCGTTCTATAGGGATATTCTAGGTATGCGTGTCACATTTGATGAGGTACAAGATACAACTACTGGAGGACTTCCCTACACCTATAGACATGATAGAAAAACAAGACGGACGGTTCATATCAGGTATGGGGAAGGTAGAACTACCCCTTCTTTGGTATTGACTAGTCATCCTGGTGAAGAATCTGATGGAGATCCGATTAGGCTTGATCAGGTGGGCATAAGCCATTTGTCATTTACAGTGAAAGATTTGACGTCCCTTACCCAGGAACTATTGGATAAAGGGGTTAAATTTGCTGGACCTGTAGATTCGTTTAAAAATAGCCATGGTGAGGTCAGTAGTATATTTGTATTTGACCCGGACGGTATTCTAGTCCAGTTTGATAATGGCGGTAGCGCCTGATCACTATTTTTTAATATGGAGGAATTGTTATGCCATTTGGAGGCAACGATTGGCTAGCCCTTACTGAAGAACCGGTTATTGAACCAGATCTTCCAATATGTGACCCTCATCATCATTTTTGGGATCGTAGACCAGAGAGAATCCCGTATCATAGGTATTTGCTACATGAGTTAGCTGCCGATATAAACGGTGGGCACAATGTTCGCTCGACCGTTTTTATCGAAGCTAGATCGATGTACAGGGCAGATGGTCCGGATGAATTAAAACCTGTTGGAGAAGTTGAGTTTGTTCAAGGATTGGCTGCTGCTAGTGCTAGTGGTTTATATGGGTCAGGTCGTGCCGCAGCGTCAATCATAGGTCACGCTAA
>VFFT01000108.1 GCA_009392775.1 SAR202 cluster bacterium
TGGCACTACAGTAATAACAATCGTACTAAATACCTATACATAGCTTCAGCAGTAATGGCGTTATTATTTTCGACAAAGGAAACATCGTTCTTTATAACCTTAATATTTCTAGCTTTTGGATTCGCGCTAGGCATTAATCAATTAGTACCATTATTATTTCGCAGATCAAGACTACGCGACGTCACAGGTCCTGCTGGATTCTTCATACTATTATTAACGCTAACTTTACCCCAATGGGCTGCAATATCAGGACTATTCCAGTCGCTTCTGGGCCTATACATCGTAAATCCTGACGGAGTAGTATCAGGATTAGTTGGATCTCCTTTATGGGCTCCTCCCCTAGTCAATTTCCCAATACACAACGCAAGTATATGGTCTCAGATCGCATTAGCTTCGTGTATGATATTGACCCTATCGCTAATTAGTCTAAAGAAACCTATCAAAAGTCGACAGATTGTTAATACCATAATCGTGGGTGCTTGTGCTGCATTTTCCGGATATTTACTATCCCAGAGCATTAGTAGATTTATCTACAATAACCCGTCTGTCCTAACAGCAATAATATTTATATTTTTCTTATTCCTTACAACAGCCTATTGTAGGTTTAGCATCGGCCTATCTCGTAAACATGCACTCCTACTAATACTAATGCCAATAACTTTCATGGTAGTTGTAGCAACCCTGTTTACGAGCGAGTTAAACCCTGAGATTTTTGCAATAACCTTATTACCTTCCGAAATCCAGGTCGGTAACGAGTCATTAGGGGTGCCCCTTAATTTCATAGCAGCAGCATCCATAGGTCTTGGTCTTCTTTTAATATCTGTAATTGTAGGCATCATTTGGAAGGGTGTTGAGTGGATATATTGCAGTATAATTTTTTATTCTATATGGGTCCTGACGCATACTACTCTACTAACTAATCCATCTGGAATATTCACCGGAGGATGGCAGGGACTTGGGTATTGGATGGCCCAACAAGAGGTAGCTAGGGGCAATCAACCTTGGTACTACTATTTAGTAGGGTTATCCGTATATGAATTTATGTTGATCGTACTCAGTATCATTGGCTGCAGTTATTTCCTGAAAAGAGGGCACATATTAGGAATAATTTTGAGTGGGTGGGCCGTCCTATCGTTAGCCGCTTATACAATAGCCAGTGAAAAAATGCCTTGGCTTTTGGTAAATCTAGCCCTACCTATGGCATTTGTCAGCGGATATTATATTTCTCTCACCATTAGAAATGTCCAATGGACAAAAATAAGGCTCGGATCGTTAACTTGTCTTTCCTTAACTCCTCTGATCATATTGTTCCTCGGGTTTATACTATTTCTTTCCCGCTCCATACTGTCTGCAATAGTTGCAATCGGCCTCACAGCCATCGCCTTAATAATGTTTTCCATATGCGCACGATATTCAAAATCACTTAGCATAAGAGATTCAGTTTCAATAGGAATATTTATTACCCTGTTCTTAGCCACTATCTTTACTAGTATCAGAACGGTTTATGAGGTAGACGATAAATATCCTGAACTGTTAGTTTATGCTCAAGGAAGCACCGATCTGAAACATTCATTAAAGGAAATTTCCAATTTCGCTGATAGAAGCCTATTGGAAGATAATCCAATGTCCGTAGATTACGATATGTGGTTTCCAATTCAATGGTATCTTCGAAACGTAACTGACGTCGGCGCTTTAGAATTTAAATGCTTCAAGGATGAAAATAACACAGGGTGGAATGATTCCTGCATAGACCCAAACGAAACAGAAATAAGCAGCTTGACTCTCATAACTGATCCCAACAAGATCACAGATGAAGATAATCTTGATCAGGCACACGAAAGCGAACTGTTACGCAATTTGCTATGGTTTCCTGAGACCTATAGGCGTCCAGGTGAAAATCGTCACGACGAAACCATAGCAGATGAGGTTACTAAGGACTTTTCATTCTTTTTCGACTCAGCCAAGAACGTGGACACCTGGCGAACTGTAGGAGATTATCTTTTGTACCGAAAGCTTGACTCTGACTGGTATTATTCCGGTTACTATACATATTCCCCTAAATAACTTTTAATTACGTTAGAAATGTTTTCATAATTATTTATAGAGGTACCATTGCTCGACTTCAAACGCTTGCGATTTTGGATAGGCATATTAATAAGTCTTTTGTTCTTGGTAATACTCGTATGGTCCATAGACATTCGATATACCCTATCCGAGTTGAAGTCGGCTAATTATATCTATGTTATACCCGCAATAGCCCTGTATTTTGTATCTGTATACTTCAGGTCAATAAGATGGAAATTATTACTATCACACATGAAAGACATCCCAGTGAACCGGCTGTATCCAATAGTGGTTATAGGATACATGGCCAACAACCTTTTACCAGTAAGGCTAGGAGAATTAGTGAGAGCTTATTACCTAGCTCGGAGAGAGTCTATCAATGGGGCCTCGAGCCTGGCGTCGATAGCTGTAGAAAGAGTATATGACGGGCTCACTCTTTTGTGCTTCTGTGTAATATCTATCCCATTCCTAATAAGTTTAGGTGCTTTCAAAGCGATCAACTCAAGTAGCAACACCCATGCTGTAATATTCGCTTTTATAGCAATATCCATGTTTGTAGGAGCCCTACTAACACTGACATTTATGTCTTCTTCCAAATTCATACAGTTTAGAATAGCATTGATAAAATTATTTCCAGATACTATACAATCTAAAATCAATTCAATTCTTGGACAATTCTTAGAAGGACTCGCGAGTTTAAAAACAATCAGAAGCCAATCTACTATCCTAATGTTTTCAATACCAGTATGGTTGTCGGAGTGTGGTGTTTATCTTTTAGTTGGATACAGTTTCGAAATACATACTTATTTCGCATCCCCTATAATATTTATTCTAGCCATAATATTAGTGACCGCCACTTCGAATCTGATCACCGCGATTCCCTCCAGTGTTGGAGGTATCGGCCCGTTCGAGGTAGCCGCCCAACAAACATTGGTTGTACTCGGGCTAAACTCGTCATTAGCAGCAGCTTATTCTGGATTCATACATATCATCGCCCTTTGGCTACCTGTAAACCTCTTGGGAATACTATTTCTTTGGAAACACAATATGTCAATGAAAACGTTAGTTGATATGACTACCCCCCAAAGTGAACCCTCAGAACCATATAACAATACATATAGCGACGAAGAAATGAGAGATAAAACATGCAAATAGGAATAATCGGAGCAGGCATAGCCGGATTGACATGCGCTTATGAACTCTGCAGACAAGGGCATACTGTAGATATTTATGAGACTGCTCCGTTTGTCGGGGGGCAAGCTTCGACATTTACGGTACAAGGAAGCCAACTGGAGCGAGGGTATCACCATTTATTTGTTAGTGATACCCATATAGCCGACCTAATGGAAGACCTCGGGTTGTCACACCAATTGAAGTGGTTCGAATCATCTGTTGGATTATATTATGGTGGTCACATTTGGAGATTCTCAACACCAATGGACCTCCTGAAATTCAAACCACTCCCATTTTTTGACAGAATACGACTAGGCATCTGGACTCTCATTCTCCAGAGAACTAAAACTTGGAATAAATTTGAGAGTGTTACCGCTCAAGAATGGAT
The DNA here is from genome assembly GCA_009392775.1 of SAR202 cluster bacterium. The sequence goes on from VFFT01000108.1 coordinate 3,626, forward strand.
AATAAAGCATATGGGAATACGCTCCTACAAAGTAATTTGGGAGCCATTGCTACGAGGCAAATTTGGGGATTACTTCAATAAAATCAGCATGACATGGGTGTGGGGGAAAATCTATCTGAGGGTAGCTTCTAGAAAAAAGAATGGTCAAAAAGAACTTCTGGGATACCCGATCGGTAGTTTCGAAGAAATAATTAGTGCTTTATCAGACCAAATATTGTCTTCAGGCGGGAGCATAAACACCAGTACAACAGTAGAGAAAATCATCTCGAATGATGATAGTGTAACGGGACTCAAAATTAGGGATGCCAGAGGCACATACTCAACAATAGAATACGATAAAGTAGTTAGTACGGCCCCCTCATATATTTTACCTTTTCTTGCGCAAAATCTACCTAACGAGTATATAGATACATTGAATACCACAAACTACCTATCCGCGGTGTTGTTAATTTTGGTACTCGAGAAGCCTCTTTCGGACATATACTGGCTTAATATTGCCGATAGAACAATCCCATTCGTGGGCATAATTGAACACACTAACATGATAGACAATGAACTCTACGGTAATAAACACATAGTGTATATAACTAATTATGTTACTAGGGACAGTGAAATATATTTGTCGGAAGGATCAGAGCTTTTAAAGACTTTCATACCACATCTTAAAAAAATCAATACGGATTTTGAAGAATCCTGGATAATCGAATATTACCATCATAAAATCGACGCAGCTCAACCTATAGTGAAGACAAATTATAGCAATCAAATACCTGACCACATAACGCCCGTAAACGGATTGTACCTAGCAAATACATCCCAAATATACCCGGAAGACAGGGGTACCAATTACTCAGTGCGGTTGGGAAAACACTTATCAGATATCATTAACGAGTGACAAGTGCATAATTATTAAAGCCGCAAGTGTTTTCAAATTAGAATTTACCTAGTAAACTGGTATTGTCATGAAGGTCAATAAATGCTAGCAGAATTGGGGAGTGGCTCGTGGAGATAAACAAAGCATCATCTAAGGTTAAGCGACAATCGAGAAGGAGTTTTCTCGGTCAGCTAGGCGTAGGGGTAGTAGGTATTGCAACGTTATCTTCGGGCTTACTGGGTTTTGCAAAACATAAGTCTGAAATGCCATCCAACGAATTTCCTGGTCCTGACTCTATGTTTCACCCAGCCGTAGATCCCCGTCAAGATCCGAGACGATCATAACTTTATTGGCGCCTACCGAACTCTCTTTCAAGATTGTAATCAGCGTACCTAATAATTGTCGGGCGTCCATGCGGACAAGTGTGTGGGTTGCTCGTATCGTGCAGTTGATTCAATAAGCTCTGCATCTCGGTCAGAGATAGTGGCATACCCGCCCTAACGGAGCTATGACAAGCCACAGACGCCGCGACAACATCTTCATGCTGTCTCAATAATCCCTCCACAGAAATCATATCCAGTATATCTCGCAAAGATTTCTCAGTATCTGCTATAGACATTACAGCGGGCACCGCTCTCACAATATAAGTATTATCACCAAATTGTTCTATATCAAAGCCATATAATTTTAATGTCTCTTTATTTGTATCTAAAAGATCTGCATGCAAGGAACTCAACTCTACAGTAGTTGGACTCAATAATGTCTGAGATACAGATTGGCGTTGCCCACGAGCAGCAACAACCTTGTCAAACAATATCCTCTCATGAGCAGCATGCTGATCTATCAAATAAACCCCATCTGGGCCATCCGCGACCAAGTAGGTCAACCTAACCTGTCCAATCAACGTCAACGATGGCAAGACTTCTCGATTCGGCTTATGAGTATTGAATGTATAAGCGCTGTCTACGCTAAAGGTGGTCTGACTATCTGAAGTTGTGCCATGAGGTTTGTAATTTGTATACGGATAAAATGACTGCGAAGCCCGATTGGTAAAAGTCGTTTGCCCCACTTGAGACACCGGGATCTGATTTATCAGATGAGACCTGATCGCTTTCTGCAAAGTAGAATATACGCGATTTTCGTTCTGGAATCTGACCTCAAGCTTCCCAGGATGAGCGTTTACATCAACCTCAGAATACGGAATAGCTAAGTTCAGAACAGTAATTGGGTAGCGTCGTTCAGGCAATAACCCATGATACGATTCCTCAACCGCATGATTTAGCATCCGACTATTAACCAGACGATTATTTACAAACAAAGTCATATAGGATCTGTTGGCTCTATTGAGAGCAGGGACACTGACAAATCCTTCCACTGCGTATCCATTATCATCTTGTTCACTAGCGACAGCTATCATTTCAGAAGCGGATTTCGGCCCATATACAGCTACTATGGGATCTATTGGATTTCCACTGCCTTGTGTATCAAAAGTCACTTTACCTTCAATACGTAGCTGGAATTTCACAGAAGGATACGCCATCGCAAATAGATGCACTATGTCCTTAACTTTTGTTAATTCCGAGGTGGAAGACCTAAGGAATTTCAATCGAACGGGCACATTAGAAAAAAGATCAATCACTGATACTGAAGTGCCAATGGCCGAAGCATACGCGGTCTCGTTTATTTTTAAACCACAATCGTACTCCACTGAATAAGCAGAATCACTTCCAAGGCGCCGAGAAACAATCAAAACCTTGGAAACTGAAGCAATACTCGGAAGAGCTTCACCTCTAAATCCAAGAGTCCTTATATCGTCTAACTGATCTAGGGTATGAAGCTTACTCGTAGCATGATGTGTTAAGGCGAGATCTATTTCATTAGACGATATTCCATCGCCATCATCAACAACCCTGATGTACGAACAGGGATCTTTTCCAACATCTATAACGATAGAAGCAGCATGAGCATCCAACGAATTTTCAATGAGTTCCTTTACAACTGACACAGGCCGTTCTACAACTTCACCTGCTGCAATTTGAGCGGCCAAACTGGGGATTAGGACTTCTATTGGCATATAGCAACCCGCTATTATTTGTTTAGTTTCAATTCTCTAGAAGAGTGGAAGTATAGTTCCTTTGGAACGATACTGTTTATCTTCGGATGTACCGGTATCAGAAAATTCTTTGATAATGTTATAAATACGTTCCATTTGATTATCTACGCTACGACTAAAGAAGTACGGGGGAACCCATACTCCACCATAGTGTGCTACTATCTCAGGATAATCATCTATTACAAAATCCGGAGCGACGGGTACCTTTAGTTCCTCAAACCGCTCATCAAATTTATCAGTAGGTTTCTCATAAACCCCACTAATATATTCCTTCAGTTCATGTTTCTCTATTACTTCCCATCTCTCACCCATACCGGACCAGATATGTATCTCGTGACCATCGTCTAAGATTTTTTGGAAAGTTTCTTTTGTGCCATGACGCAAAGTATCGTCAAGACCTAGAATAGTGTAATCCACATCAAAAAATATTCTCATATATTAAAAAGTAATTCTCCTGATTCGATTGTTATATTGAAACCATATGTGCCCTGATATATCCAATTATTGTTAAATAGCTTCTTCAATAGCCTTCAAACTGCCTCCAATAATTAATTGTTCTCCTATCCTAACAATTGGACGTTTAAGAAGTCTTGGTTCCTCCAATATCAGGGTTGCCATTTGCTCATCTGTGACCTCAGAAGCTATCAAACCTAGTTTTTTAAAGCTGGGACTTCTCCAAGCAAAAATCTCACTCATACCAACATCTTTAGCCAAATTACCGATTTCCTGAGCGGTAAGTCTATCCTTGAAATAATCCCTTTCGTCTACCGAAACTCCTTTTTGCAAGAGCAACTCTCTCACTTTTCGACAAGTAGATCAACGTGGCCACCAAAAAAGGTCTGCGTTCATA
>VFFT01000109.1 GCA_009392775.1 SAR202 cluster bacterium
ACAGCTTTTTATAAACAGCGATTATTGTTAACCCAGCGGCAAACCCGCCTATATGCGCCCAGAGTGCTACGCTGGTTTGATTTGATACTCCGACTGTACCCAGTAATTGGTATAGTTGCAAGAGTAGGTAAAAGCCAAGCACATACATAGCCTGGAGTTCAAGCGCAGTTATGAATACAAACATGAACAGGACTTTGACGCGGTTATATGGATATAGTAAAAAGTATGCCCCAAGCACTCCAGATATTGCGCCACTGGCCCCGATAAGTGGGACAACTGAAGATTGGAAAAAGAACCAGTGACACAGAGCGGCAACGAAGCCGCATATCAGGTAGAACATCGTATACTTAACTGGTCCTAGTCGATGTTCTACGTTATCGCCGAAAACCCATAGGTAAAGCATGTTGCCGGCAAAATGCAATCCACTACTATGCATGAACATGGAAGATAGAAGGGTAAGCCAGTCTGAAATCGGAGTGGCCACATCTAAGGGGGTCGTCATGGGGACAATTTGCCCCTGTGATATACCATATCCGGTAATTATAGTGATATACGTCCTTGTCTGGCCGGTCGATATCTCTGCAGGTATGAATCCCCATCTATGAAATATCTGGGAGGATTCTATGCCCGACTCTCCGAAAATCATGCCTATACCGCCGAAAAGGATTTGAAGGGCGAAGATGACAGTATTGATGCTAATGAGCGCAATCGTCACCGCAGGCTTAGACTGGTAATGAGTGGTGGCGTCACTGAAGGGAATCAATGGTGTGTGTCACGTTATCCTAGAATGCGGAATAATTTTATTATAACGCGGAGACTAAATATCTCCTATGGTATGACAAATCATATCTGCTGCATTCTTCTGGGTTAACACTCCCATGTTTAATATCATGTGGTAGAGTTCGGGATCGCTCGGACTTACCTTGAAAAACTTACGGTAGAATGTAATTCTAGCCTGTTCTAATTCCTTAGCATATGACTCAGCTTCAGACTCTGTTAAATGTTCTCGTGCCTGGACAGTGGTAGACCGTATCTCAATTGGTGCTACCAATCCTATGTGGATCACACCGGGTACACCTTGCAATATCATGTTTGAGCCTCTCCCGATGATCACAACATTCCCAGATGCAGCTAATCTGTTTACGACTAAGGTAGTAGCCTCTATAAAGGCGGTATCATTTAGGCGTTGACTTGGATTTGATGGGTCTCCAGCGAGCTCCTCGTAAGTCTCGGCAGGCAACATCTCCATGCCGCGGCCAAAATAGGCTTCTCCACTAATACCAGATGCAGCTGACCTTTCCAATACATCTTGTAGAAATCTACCTAGTTTCTCTCGGAAACTAATCACTTTCTGTTCTTTAGCCATCATGGCCCCTACTGGAGCCCCGGCTAACTTGGCAGCTTCGGCAAATACCATGCGGTCTACGTAGTCAAGTTTAAGACGTTCAGCTATTAGTTGCCCTACTTCAATGTTTCCTGCCCCGATTGGGCCGTTTATTGTGATGACTGGCATAAAGTCCTCCGGCCATTGTGTCCTATGACTGAATTAGTCTGGCGCGTCTTCTTGTGTATTCTTCTTGTAGTAGACCCATCGCTGAGGAGTCATACCAGGATTCATTTTTTCTATGCGTAGCGCGTAGATGCCCTTCAAGAACGAAACCAACATGATTGAACATGGTAAGTGCGTGATTATTGTATTCAGGTACATCTACCCAAATTCTATGGAGTTGCAAATTTTGGAAGGCCTCGTCTAATAGTGATATGAGAGCAGACGTCCCATAATGATGGTGCCATAGGTCCTTACGTCCGATTAATATAAACAGCTGGGCTTCTTGTAGAGCCCATTCAATCACTAGTTGGGCTTCTCCGATGTGGCCTTCTTCTTTACTATATAGTGAAAATATTCTTCTGGAATTACTCTGGATGTGTTTCAATGGTGGTTCGTCTCCAGAGGACATCAACAGGGCAGGTGAATAGCCTATATGGATAGGTTGTTCATCCTCATCTAAGCCATACCAGGATTCGCTTATTTCTGAGTCTTCCAGCCACATATGGATTCGTTGTATATCTTCCAGATTAACAGGCTGTAGTGTGATATTGGGAATCATCTAACCACTCCAAAACCTTCCCTGACAGAAAACAGGTGTCTCCAAAGTGAGGAGCATTATATCAACGACTGAAAGGCCTTGCAAGACTGGAGACGTAAACCGGCACGGGTAGCATACTAACAACGATAAACGTAGTCGCAGGTCACATGTCTAACGTATTACGTATAGAATGTAAATTGAGGTGTGAGAAGAAAAAAGCCTCTCCAAAGAGAGGCTTTTTGAATGCTCAAGACAAAATCTGAGTCTATCGGACAGCAGCTGGTTTGCCACTTCCTAATTCCTCGTGAGCCCAGCCAAGCAGGTCAACTGTTTCCTGCCAACCTATGCAAGCGTCCGTAATGGAAACACCATATTCTAGTTGTGAGAGGTCTTCACAGAGTTTTTGATTTCCAGGATTAAGATTACTCTCTAGCATACACCCAATGATGTCTGCGTCACCGGAGGCGCGTTGAGAGACTACGTCTTTGAACGCCATGCCCTGTTTGGTATGGTCTTTATAAGAATTCCCGTGGCTGCAATCTACTACTAGTTGAGATCGCACTCCTCCAGCAGTTAGTCGTTCTTTGGCATCTGCTACGTCGTCGGCGTGATAATTCGGGCCGCTGTTACCGCCTCGCAACACTAAGTGCCCGTCGGGGTTGCCCGTTGTTTTGATCAGGGCTGTACGACCATCGGTATCTAAGCCAATAAATCCATGAGGGCTTCGGGCCGATAACATGGCGTCCACAGCTATTTGCGCATTACCATCAGTGCCGTTCTTGAATCCCACGGGCATGCTTAATCCACTAGCCATTTGCCTATGTATTTGACTCTCGGTAGTTCTTGCGCCAATTGTAGACCATGTAATCAAGTCGGCCAGGTATTGTGGAACTATCGGGTCTAAGAATTCTGTACCTGCGTACATTCCCATCTCGTTTATCTTAAGTAATAGGGAACGAGCTGTTTTGAGACCGCCCTCGATGTCAAAGCTATCATTCAGATGTGGATCATATATTAGACCTTTCCATCCTACTGTAGTACGGGGTTTCTCAAAGTAGACTCGCATGACAATCAGCATTGTGTCGGATACCTTTTTGGACAATTCAACTAATTGAGATGCGTACTCAAGGGCAGATTCTTCGTTATGTATCGAGCAGGGTCCTGCAACAACAAGCATACGATCATCTTGACCGTCGAGAATTTTACGAAGTTGCTCCCGTCCAGAAAGGACGACCTCTTTGGCTTTATCTGACAGGGGTATCTCTTTAATCAATTCTATAGGTGTTATTAAAGGTTGTGTATCCATTACGTGTACATCCCTTGTTGATGACGACTGCACGGTAGACTCCTCTTTAAAGTATTTTTATACTTCGGATGTTTATTATTTAACTAGGTCAGAAGTATGTTTCCCTTGAAGCAAAAACCCCAACCTGTTTGGCTGGGGTTTTGGTGTATTTCTGACTTTGGGGTGGTTTCTATAGCACCAAAACTCCGCTGGTCCGGTCGGTACCAGTAAAGTAATAATAGTATTCGTATGAACCCAACAAGTTAAACATCAATGGGATTATACGAGATACGTCCGGGAAGTGTCAATCGAGCGCCGGGACAAGTTTGAGATGAAACTCAGTATATGGTTATTCGGGTAGTCCTTGAGAACGAAGGGCGTCAGTCCCATTTAGATATATGTTTGTGACTTCTGATTGGGGAGTATCTGTGTTGTAGAGGATCAATATCCTTACACAACCCTGCATGCTTCCTGGGACGGGTATTTCGCGTGCGCACATCAATGCTGTAGTGTTCCAGCCCAGTTGTCGTGCCGCAGCTGCCGGAAAAACTGCATCTAGGTCCTCCGTCACAGTGAAGAAAACCATAGCCACGTTGGGTTCTTCCAGATGATTGGCCTCGATTAATTCAGAAAGTAGTTCCTTCGTAGCCCCATAGATTTCCTCTGCTGTATTTCCGGATGCTCGCGTAGCACCACGTATTCCTCTACATTCTGTCATTGCACTTCGTCCTAGGATTTCTTGCCTGATAGATTTGATACAAGATCGGCCACGTTTGCGATTATTTTGTCTTCGGGGGAATCCAACATCGTACGAATCAGCGCGCTTCCTACAACTGCTGCGTCGGCTTCGTTGCATACTTCTAATACATGCTCACGGCTGGAGATGCCAAAACCGACGGCGAGAGGCAATGATGTATGACCTTTAACACGCTGGATGAGATCTAACCCACGATCGGAGACATCTTGCCTAGAACCGGTTACTCCGGTCACACTTACGCAGTAAATAAAGCCTGATCCGACGGTAAGGGTCCCAGCTATCCGGTCTGCAGCGCTTGTTGGAGCCAATAGAGGAATGATATGAAGCCCGTGTTCTGAGCATGCACTCTGAAGAGGAGTGATTTCCTCCCATGGTAGGTCCACTACTATGAGTCCATCAACTCCAACGGAAGAACATTTGTGAGCGAATTCTGCTATCCCGTAGTTAAAAATCGGATTGTAGTAACCCATTAGGATTAGTGGAGTCGTTGGTATGTCTTTCCGAACCGCCTCGACGATATTTAGACAGTCATCAATAGTGATACCGTTTTCGAGGGCGATGTTGGTTGATTCTTGAATAACTGGACCGTCTGCCAACGGATCACTAAAAGGTATACCGAGCTCAATTAGATCGGCCCCATTCTCTACTAAAACTGGTATAAGCTTTTTGGTTATATCTAGGCTAGGGAAGCCTGATGTGATGTATGTGACCAAACCGGTACGCCCGGATTGTCGTATGGATGCAAAAGTTTCTGTTACTCGGTCCACGGCCTCTACCTCAACTGAGTCAATCTACACTATGAGCCTATTGATGTCCATACGGGTATGAAGGTTATTGCTAACGTGAGGCAGTTGTTAACACTGTGCGCTAATATGCATGGCCAAATCGAATTCGTGGCCCGATATAGATAGGTGAGGAATAAACTCATTACAAACGTTGGAATTAGAACTCCAATATGGGCGTGCATCCCACTAAACATCAGGGAGGTGATTATTACCGACGTGTGCGGTCCAAAGCGAGTTCGCAAACCAGAGAAAATAAACCCTCGAAATAGTATCTCTTCGGTGAATGGTGTCCATACACCAATCATGCAAAATGTAGCAACTGCGAGATAGCCTTTCGGGAGGACGATAACACTTGCTACATCCGGTGGCAGCAAGAACGTCCATCCGACTGCGGACACCGCTAGTGAATATACCATCACGAATACCAAGAATAGGAATACCGACATGATAGACAAGCCGGACCAGATTATTAATCGGCAAGTTGGTAACCTAAGGCCAAATGAATTCCATGAGCATTTATAAACGATCTTTGTGGGAAGACATACGACCGCTAGTATAATTATTCCCATAAGAAGACTAAGGAGTATCTCTGATAAGCCGTCTTCGCGCTGGAATAATCTGCTTAGAGAGAGCAGTATTATGGCCATACTGCTGAGGAAGGCCATAATGCCAATTGCTACTGCTAACGGCCCCCAAGGAGCATCCTTGACAATAGGTTTAGATGTATGTTGTTTTGTCTCTATGCGTGGTGCCTTTCAAGAAAGTAAATTCTCAGGTATATGCAAGTTTTGAGTTCACATGAATATAGACCGTAATATAGACTGTTCTGTAACTCCCAACTGGACCCGCGGCAGTATATCAGCTAGCGTAACACAATAAGGGGTTTGCCAGCTGATATGCATTGGGTAATAATGTGGCCAGACTGGTCATACATGCCTAGGGAGGGATCATTCATAATGGTGTCGAATACAAACGAATTATCACATGAAGCTTTTCTATATTTGATCCGGCAATCAGGGATCGATTTGGACACTGGCCATGATAAAGAATTATTCGATTACGTAAAAAGCGTTTTGTCGAGTCTCGATCCTTTGAGAAGTATTGATGTCGGTAGCACTGAACCGCCAATGATGTTTATCCCTGCCCAGGAGGATGTTTAATGACTGACGTTAACTTATGTTACGCCAGCGTGCGTGCACTATCCGAATTAGTCTCGAAGAAGCAAGTCTCTCCCGTGGAGATTATTGAAGCGCACCTGCAACGTATATCTGAAACTGAGCCAGTGCTCAATTCTTTTATAACTTTACTAGCCGATGAAGCTCAGGAGGCCGCTAGGCGAGCCGAGGCGATGATAAACAGAGGAAATCATTTGGGACCCCTGCACGGAATACCTGTGGGCCTAAAAGACCTTTTCAATACTGGAGGAGTTAAAACTACTTCAGGATCACGCATTTTTGATAATTATGTACCTATCGAAGATTGTACAGTCGCGTCTAAGTTCCGGGCGGCAGGCGCTATATTAATCGGTAAACTGAACATGCATCAGTTTGCTTATGGTCCGACAGGTGAAAATCCTGATTACGGACACATGCACAATCCCTGGGACCCTGAGAAAATAGCGGGTGGTTCGAGTGGTGGGTCAGGATCAGCGGCAGCTTCTGGCCAATGCACTATAACAATGGGAAGTGACACCGGTGGTTCAGTGCGGATTCCCAGTTCATTCTGTGGAATCGTTGGTCTGAAGCCAACCTATGGCCTCGTTAGTCGTAACGGGTTGACCCCATTGTCGTGGTGTCTAGATCATCCAGGTCCTATGGTTAGGACAGTAGAAGACGCGGCATTGACTATGAATGTCATAAGTGGTTTTGATCCAAAAGATGTAGCTTCCGCTCGGGTAAATATTCCGGACTATACCGAAAATCTTAATAAATCTATTCAAGGGTTACGAGTTGGTATAGTTAAAGAGTTTTTTGATGCACCTTTGGATGCTGAGGTAGAATCTATAGTCAGAAAGGCGATCTCGCATATCGAGAGTATGGGTGCGGAAATCCATGAGGTTTCTATGTCTATGTTTGAGCAGTCACAAGCGATCTCAGGCACTATACTCATGTGCGAAGCGGCTGCATACCATAGAGAATTATTAAAAGATCATGCAGAAGAATTATATGCACCTGTGCGTCTGAGGTTAGAGTCGGGTTTGCTTATAACTGCTGCAGACTACCTCAAAGCCCAGCAAGCGCGTGCTTTGTTTAATACATCCGTGAATGCGTTATACCAGACTGTAGACGTCTTGGTTGGTCCTAGCCAACCGATTACAGCACCGACCCTATTGGCGCAGAGTGTAGAGATTAACGGTACTAGAGTCGGTACAACTGCCGCTGTTACGCAATATAGTCGGCCCTACAATATCACAGGAACTCCTGCAATCACGGTACCGTGTGGCTTTTCTGCATCTGGGATGCCAGTCGGTCTTCAAATCGCTGGTAAGGCCTTCGATGAATCGACTGTTCTGCAGGTCGCGCATGCCTATGAATCGACAACTGATTGGCATCTTAAGCATCCGGACATCGCGTCCTAGGCCATTAGGGAGTATGCATAGATTTGTTTGATGTCATCACTTTTGATTTATGGCAAACATTGTTGATAGATTCTTTGGGTCATGGGATTCGCCGCGGTGAACTCAGATTGTCAGGCGTTAAAGATGAACTATCCAAGGCTGGTAAGACCTATAGTGAGAGCGAACTCACAGAGGCATATAGCGAATGTATCACACAGTGCAGATCTCTTCGGAGTGACAATAGGGACATGCATTTTGATCGCCAAGTAAAGATTTTTCTGGATCTGCTGGAACCCGATTTAAGTGAGACATTAGGAAAGCGGGTCTTTGATTCTGTAACTGAGATCTATTCTGACGCTTTCTTCCTATCACCTCCCGTATTGCATGATAACTGTTTGGAAGTATTATCAAAGATAAAGGATATGGGGCTCAAGATTGCGTTGATCTCCAACACTGGAATGACACCTGGGGTGGCGTTTCGCAGATTCTTAAGAGAGACAGGAGCACTTGATTTCTTTGAAGAGACCGTATTCTCAGATGAAGAATTGTTGAGTAAACCTTCCCCCGAGATATTCCATCGAACGCTTCTTCGCGTGGAAGGGCGGGCTTCTATGTCTGTTCATGTGGGTGATAGTATCCAGCATGATGTCCTCGGTGCCCATTTGGCTGGTATGAAAGCTATCTGGATTGAAGGATTCTCAGAACGTGGTGACTTATCCGATCCTAAGATGGTACCTGACGTTACCGTTGCAGATTTGGCGCAGGTCCCCGACGCTCTGGTTGATATGCTGGGATAAGGCGACTAGTGGACTGTCCACACATGCTTATGCTATTCTCAGTTAGTACGAATAGCCTCCCTCCACCGAGGGGTTGCGGTGAGGATGAGGTAGTGGAGTAGGACATGGCTGAATTGGCTCAGCTGTGTATCGATATAACAGAGCGGTACTCCTTAATAGTCGCTAGTAATCGCGGTCCTGTCGAATATCGGTCAGCTGATAATGGAGAATTGGTACCTCGTCACACGAGTGGAGGGGTAGTTACTGCCTTGGGGGCACTGCCCGATGGGACTGACCTAACATGGGTCTCCAGTGCTCTTGGGGAGGCCGATAGGCGCGCATCCAGCAGTGCTGGTCTTTCTAAGATTCCTAAACCTATTCCCCAGTTCACCGGATCCATAAAATTTGTGAAGCCGTCCCGGCGTGTATACCATAAATACTACAACATCATTTGTAATCCGCTGTTGTGGTTTCTACATCATTACATGTGGAATACTCCCTATAGCCCCAATGTGGACTCGACAGTGTATGATGCTTGGTCTTCAGGGTATCTCCAGGTGAATCAAACGTTTGCTTCAGGTATCATCGAAGAAGTGGATGCATCCTCTAAGCCTGGTTTGGTAATGTTGCACGATTATCATCTCTATCTATGCGCTGGAATGCTACGTAAGATGCGACCAGACCTGATGATTCAACATTATGTTCATGTACCATGGCCTGAGGCTCGATATTGGAACATGTTGCCCCAAGACATCGTTAATGAAATCTGTGCATCATTATGCAAAACGAATATACTCGGATTTCAAACTATGGCAGATAGTCGTAACTTCTTGTCCACAGTGGAGCTTTCCGATTTGGACACCACAATCGATTGGGGTAACCAGACGATCAGCATGGATGGGCATACATGTAAGCTTAAGATATATCCGATGGGAATAAATCCTAGTGAAGTAGTTTCAATAAGCCAGTCACCGAGGGTTATTGAACGACGACGGACGCTGATGGAATCTTCTACTGATATCTCCATTGTTCGTATTGATAGGGCTGAACCAAGCAAGAATATAGTCCGAGCCCTCAAGGCGTACGAAATTCTGTTGAAGAACCGGAAAGACTTATGTGGGCGTGTAACGTTTTGGGCTTGTATTGTTCCTTCTAGATCGCATATCAGGCAATATCAACGTTACTTGGAAGAAATTCGTCAGGAGATTGCTCGCATCAATACGGGTTATAGCACTGATACATGGGCGCCAGTGGTAGCACTTATAGAGAATAACTATCTGCAAGCTGTTGCGGCTATGACCTTTTATGATGTTTTGCTAGTCAATACCATCTCCGAGGGAACTAATTTGATTGCCCAAGAGGGTCCCCTGATTAATTCCAGAAATGGAGTGGTGGTATTGTCAAATACGAGTGGGGTGTATCCTTCTCTTAAGGAAGGGGTTATCAGTGTTAGCCCTGCTGACTTGGAGGGTACTTCTGATGCTCTTGCGAGAGCCATATCACTAACACCCGAGGAGCGCGAATCGAAACAAATCCTACTGCGTAATTCGATACAAGCAATGAGCTTATCCAATTGGTTGTCGGTACAGTTTGCTGATTTGATGGACATATAATCGGGTTACTTCCGCTAGTTGGTTGGAGTCACTAGAGCAGGTATAATTGTAGTTTTACGGTAGGAACTTGTTAGAATAGGATGTAGAGTAGATAAATTGATGGAAGATTTATTTAAAGGTCAGGTGCCGGAAGGTGAAGAATGCGACTTGCAGATCTTCATATTTCCTCATTTAAAAGAGTTTATGACGGTTGATCTTAGATATTCTGATCCAATAGTGAATCTCTTAAACACTGAAGACATTTTTACAGACAGATTTTACTCTGCTGTCGAGCATGAATTCTCCTTAGTTGCCCGTCGGGAGACGGGGTCACCTTTCTCCCATCTCATCAACTTGCCACTCAGAATGGAGGAACTTATACGGGACATTTCTATGTCCTTTATATTGGAAAGCTTGGGAATCGATCCGGATGACGATGAATCCGTGCCTTCTGTTGTTGTATTCGTTATAAGCGGAGGTGCCTTGGCTGTTCAGTCCGAGCGACTTGTCGATAATCTCAATTCGCTGATTGGGTCAGAGATGCTGAAATCCAATGGATATGAATGGGAAGGCGTACTGTCGAGGCTCGTGGCCGAAGAGAATGAAGCTCTAAACAAGATTAATCGAGATGAGTTGTCGGAAGCATTTGGTGGCGATTCTCACGACTATTTTACTCTCTGGGAGAATCGGAACTGAGGTAGTTTATTTTAGAAGTCCTCCAAATAATTGCGTTGCGGTGGTTTGAGGTTGGCATCAGAAGAACTTGGTATAGCTTACGGAAGCCGTCAGGATACGACGAATGCGGAGCTGCTCGAGATTGCTCGATTAAGTGAGGAATACGGTTATTCGACGTTCTTTACAGGAGAATCGTGGGGGAGAGATGCGCTAACTCTTCTAACATTTGTAGCATGTAATACCAGTTCATTGAAGCTTGGGACGGGCATATTGCCCATTTATAGTAGAACACCGGCTTTGATCGCGCAAAGTATAGCTTCGTTGGATTCTATTTCAGGCGGTAGGGCAGTATTGGGTCTAGGAACCAGTGGGAAAACAGTCATCGAAAACTGGCATGGTGTACCGTTCAAAAAGCCAATTGAAACCACAGAAGAGTATGTTTCCATTATTAGACGAGCGCTTTCGGGCGAGAGACTGGACTACGTAACGAAAGATTTCGCTCTTCAAGGCTTCCGCCTAAATATAAACCCTGTCCAAAAAGAAATTCCGATATATCTCGCTAGCTTAGGTCCACGTAATCTCGCTCTGACCGGTAAGGTTGCAGACGGATGGATACCCATTTGGGTGCATTATGGATATCTGGGCATGTTGAAAGATGAAGTTGAAGCGGGGGCCGCATCGGTTGGGCGTACTCGTGATTCTGTTAAAGTTTGTCCCCAGATTTTGTGCTATGTTGTGGATAGGTCTCAAGAACGTGAGAGAGCGCGTGACCTAATTAGGCGCCACATTGCGTACTATGTAGGTGGTATGGGCACATACTATTACAACCTGTTCTGTCGGTATGGATATCAAAGTGAATCAGACAATGTTCGCAAAGCGTGGGTGCGCAATGATCGAGAGAAAGCATCTAGATTAATATCCGACGAAATGGTGGATGGGATCGCGGTTACTGGGGATCCGAACGAATGTAAATTTCAAATAGAGCGATTTAGGTCATGCGGAGCTGATGCTCCTGTCGTAGCTTTCCCTCACGGAATGGACCAACGTTCTGTGGTGAGTACGATAAGGGCATTAGGAAGCATCTAGAGGAACAATAATGTTAGTTGGAGTTATATCAGATACTCATTCTGCAGGGTCAGGCAGAGACCTACCGGAAACGATATTGTCTCATTTGTCTGGTGTCGACCTTATCTTGCATTGTGGGGATCTCGAATGTCTAGGGGTTCTTGATGTATTGGAACAAGTTGCACCGGTTTTGGCGGTAAGAGGATACGAAGATCCGATCGAACCAGGCGATAGGTTAGCTAATGTGACCAGGGTTGTGAAAGTTGAGTCAGTTTCGATTGGAATGGTTCACGATATTCAATGGCCAATAAAAGGTATTCTGACTAACGCTGATGGTACTGAATTGGTCTTTGAGGCTAACGATGTAGCAAAGATCGTTGCAAAAAAGTTTGGAGATTCGGTAGATCTAGTGCTTTTTGGAGACACTCATGAAGAGTTGGTTTGTGAACAGGAGGGAGTCATGTTCTTGAATCCTGGAAGTCCTACCTATCCGGGTAGTAAACATGCAGTGGGATCTCTCGGCACTTTAGCAATATTAGATATTAGAGGGAAAGTAATCCAGCCACAAATCATTGATCTAGAGCGTTAGTCTAGGAGAGTAAGTCCATAAATGACGGTATAGAGGATCTTACTCTCCGATAGTTTCAGTTGTTTTTTAATCTGGCGTGCTGCCAATCGCAGGGCTATTAGCTTCATCATCTGCAGCTAATAGCCGGTTAACCGCGCTAAGGTAAGCTTTGGCGCTTGCCACTACGATATCAGTCGAAGCTCCTCTACCTGAGAAGGTCCTGCCTGCACTTTCGATGCGAATCGTAACTGTTCCAATAGAATCGAGACCTTCGCTAATTGACTGTACATTGAAGTCCACAAGTCGGGTTGAGGATCCGATGACCCTGTCTATGGCTTTACAGACGGCATCGACTGGCCCGTTTCCGGTGGAGGCGTCAGTGGAGATACCATCGGGGCCGTGCAGTCTCACAGTAGCGGTTGGTATATCGTGGTCCCCGCTGGAGAAGTGCACCTGATCCAGAGTGTAGCTGATTGGTTCACCAGCTTCCCTTTTTTCCTCATCCATTAAGATTTCCAAGTCACGGTCGGTAACCTCCCGTTTCTTATCTGCTAGGACCTTGAAGGACTCGAAAACATTAGAAATCTCTTCGCGAGATAATGTGTATCCTAGATCTTCAAGACGAGACTGTAATCCAGCTCGCCCGCTAAGTTTACCCAAGACTAGACTGTTACTTGGAACTCCAACTCTAGCTGGATCCATTACCTCATATGTGCTTCTGTTTTTCAAAACTCCATCTTGGTGTATGCCAGACGCATGTCTGAATGCATTTTCCCCTACAATGGCCTTATTTGCTTGAACTGCCATACCCGTAATACGGCTAACGAGACGACTGGCTGGATATAGTTGGGTAGTATCAATGCCCATGTCGATCTGGAAGAGATCCCTACGGGTATCGAGTCCCATAATTATTTCTTCTAAGGACGCGTTTCCTGCTCGTTCTCCGATGCCGTTTATACATCCCTCAATTTGTCGCGCTCCCGCTTCGACGGCAGCCAGGCTATTAGAGACCGCAAGGCCAAGGTCATTATGACAATGGACACTCAAGGTAACGTTCTCAATTCCGGCTACCCGTTCCTGGATGTCCTGCAAAAGGGTCGTAAAATTGGAGGGGATGGCATATCCCACCGTGTCCGCGACGTTGATAGTAGTCGCCCCTGCCCGTATTACAGCTTCCAGCATGTCATATAGATATTGGGGCTCTGTTCGCGTGGCGTCCATGGGGGAAAACTCGACGTCATTACAATATCCCTTCGCACGTTCAACCATGCTGACGGCTAGTTCCATAACTTCTTCCCGATTTTTGCGCAACTGATGCATCACGTGGATTTCTGATGAGGATAAAAACACGTGTATGCGAGGTGCTTGAGCGACTTTAATCGCCTCCCAAGCCTGATCGATGTCGTTAGGATGGGCCCGAGCAAGTGAACAAATTTGTGCGTCTTTTACTTCTTTAGCTATATTGTTCACAGCTTGGAAGTCACCAGGGGAGCTTGCAGCGAACCCTGCCTCTATTATGTCGACACGTAGTCTTTCCAGCTGTTTCGCAATCTCCATTTTTTCTTCACCGGTCATTCCAATACCGGCTGATTGCTCGCCGTCTCTGAGGGTCGTATCTAGAAATCGTACTCTGTTGTTAGCCATTACAATTACTTCCTTTATAACGTAGATTTGTCTGTTACCAAGCGACTAACAAATGGGTAACAGTGCCCCGCAGTCCACCGCTACCAGCCTTGCCAAGACCAGACCGCGATGGTGAACTGCTCTGAACTCCACCTCTTTCTGCATATTAGAACTCCTATATCTGTGTCAACTCCAAATGCCTAAATGTTTCCAGAAGAAACGATATTTACACCTCTTTGGCGTCTAGCCAAGGCATCATGGCGCGCAACTCGCGACCCACTTCGTGGATCTTGCTACCCCTTGCTTCCTCGCGTAGAGGTCTAAAACGAGGGCGTCCTTCGTGATTCTCTGTAATCCACTCTCTGGCAAACGTACCATCTTGTATGTCCGCCAGAACCTTCTTCATATTATCTTTTACATGGTCGTCAATCACTCTCGGACCACGGGTCAGATCGCCATATTCAGCGGTATCGCTGACTGAATAGCGCATGTAATTGAAGCCACCCTGTTGAACTAAGTCCACGATTAACTTCATCTCATGGAGAACTTCGAAGTATGCTATCTCGGGTGGGTATCCTCCCTCAACGAGGGTTTCAAAAGCGGTATTGATTAACGAAGTAATACCGCCACAAAGGACTGCCTGCTCTCCAAAGAGGTCGCTCTCGGTTTCGTCTTTGAAAGTCGTTTCTAAAACTCCGGATTTGGTACAGCCAACACCTTTCGCGTAGGCGAGCCCTATTTGCCTGGCGTTACCTGTTGCGTCCTGGTGGACTGCCAGTAGACCAGGGACTCCAATGCCATCTACAAATTGTTCCCGCATTCTGTGGCCAGGAGCTTTTGGAGCTACCATCATTACGTCGACGTCGGGAGGTGGTACCACTTCCTTGTAGTGGATGCTAAATCCGTGAGCAAACATTAGCGCTGCGCCAGATTTAAGATTGGGTGAGATTTCTTGCCTGTAGATCTCTCCTTGGATATGGTCAGGAATAACGACCATCAGAACGTCCGCCTCTCGGGCTACTTCGGGGACATCTGCTACCTGTAGTCCGGCTTCTTGGGCCGCAGCCCGACTATTGCTTTCAGGATAGAGCCCAACTATCACATTTTGACCGCTATCCTTTAGGTTCAGGGCATGTGCATGTCCCTGGCTTCCGTAACCAACCATTCCGATAGTTTTTCCCGCTAGCGCGGATAAGTCTGCATCTTTATCGTAGTATACTGTTACCATCTTATTATCCTTTCGGTGTGATTCTTTTTTCCATTGGTCCCGTTAGTACGATCCGACCTCACGGGCTAAAGCCCGGTTTTTGTTACCGTCTATAGAATTTGTAGAGTAATCGTCGCTAATCTCTCCAGTGGATTTACCCCTCACCATAGCAACTCTCCCCGTACGCATCAGTTCTGTTATGTTGAAAGGTTGTAGCAATTCGATTAACGCATCAATTTTCGCTTCTTCACCAGTCGTTTCTACGACTAGTGACATGGTTCCTACATCAACAATCTTGGCTCGAAAAAGTTGGACTATCTCAATAATTTGACTCCTGGTCTGATCGGTGATGGAGACTTTAATGAGCGCCAATTCGCGTGCGACGACGTCCGCTTCGCTAATGTCAGATACTTTTACGATGTCTACTAGTTTGTCCAATTGCTTAGTTGCCTGGTCGACCGTGTACTGGTCTCCGTCAACAACAAATGTCATTCTAGATAAGCCAGGTTCCTCGCTATGGCCAACTGCCAGACTCGCTATATTGAATCCCCGCCGCCTGAAGAGACTCGCCACACGGGCTAGCACTCCCGGTTTATCCTGAACGAGAGAAATAATAGTGTGGTAATTGTTTTGTTTCGTCATCTGGACACTGACTCAGGTGATGGTTCTTCCATAATTTCATTCACTGACTCGCCCGCCGGTATCATGGGGAAAACATGTTCATCCTGCTTTACGATAAAGTCTATTATTACGGGACCAGGCGTATCCATGGCGGTTTGAATCGCTTGGGCGACCTGACTCTTATCAGTTACTTTTATTCCTGTGATGCCATATGCTTCAGCCAATTTGACAAAATCAGGGTTGCCCGAGTAAAGAGATGCTACGAACCCGTTTTCATAGAATAGATCCTGCAGCTGCCTAACCATGCCCAGTGTGCCGTTATTGAGTATGGCAAATTTGACTTCTATATTGTTCTCTACCGCGGTGGCTAAATCACACATAGTCATTTGGAACCCACCGTCTCCAGCTACTGACCATACAACTTTCTCTGGTCGCGCTAGCTTTGCGCCCAAAGCAGCTGGGACCTCGAATCCCATGGTCCCGAGCCCGCCGGAAGTTATCCAAGTATTCGCTTCAGTGAAGTGATAATGTTGTGCAGCCCACATCTGATGCTGGCCGACACCAGTAACCACTATAGCGTCGCCCTTGGTGATTTCTGATAGTTGTTGCATAACAAACTGAGGTAGGATTTCTTTGTCTTCCCTGATATGCAGAGAGGGGTGTTCAGTTTTGAGTTGTTCGATGTTTTGCATCCAGTCTAATCGAATGGTTTTGTTGATTGATGGGATTATTTGTGTCAATGTTTGCTTAAGATCCCCCAATACGGGTGCCGCTACCCTAACATTTTTGTTAAATTCTGATGGGTCTATGTCAAAATGGACAATATTCGCATTTGGGGCAAAGTCTGAAATTCTTCCAGTGACCCTGTCGTCGAACCTAGCACCTAGAGAAATAACCACGTCAGCTTGGTCAATCGCGAGACTCGCATACGCCATCCCGTGCATACCAGGCATTCCTACATTTAAAATGTGATCAGTTGGAAAGGAACTTATTCCCAGTAGAGTGGTTATGACTGGGATCTGGGCTTTTTCTGCCAATTCCTTCAATTCATCGAATGCCCTAGAAATAATCACCCCGTGGCCAGCCAGTATAACCGGCCTGTGCGCGTTGTTAATCACTTCAGCGGCTTTTAATATCTGGGCCTCAGGAGCAGAACCAGCTGGCTTGTATCCAGGAAGATCAAGTTCCTGTGGCCAGTTAAAGTCTATCCTTTCCCCAAGCAATACGTCTTTTGGTATATCAACTAGGACTGGACCTGGCCTTCCCGAGCGTGCTATATAGAAAGCTTCCTTAATGGCAGGAGCAACGTCATGCACATCCATCACTAAATAATTATGTTTAGTTATGGGCAGTGTAAGGCCAGTTAGATCTGTCTCTTGAAATGCGTCTCTACCTATTGCCGCCCTTGGCACTTGCCCAGTTATGGCTACTATAGGCACTGAATCCATCTGTGCCGCTGCAATACCAGTAGCCAAGTTAGTTGCGCCTGGCCCTGAAGTAGCTGTACATACGCCGACTTTACCACTAGCCCTTGCATAACCGTCGGCTGCCATTGAAGCTGCTTGTTCGTGTCGGACAAGAACGTGGCGTAATGCTGGATATTTACCTAATGCATCGTAAAAGGGCAATACCGCCCCTCCAGGTATTCCAAACAATAGGTCAACACCTTCTTTAAGAAGACTTTCACATACTATTTCAGCACCGGTCAGCTTCATTGAACCCTCTCTGTTAATCACAAAAAGACCCATCCCTATGAAGGGACGGGTCTTTTTAATTTCCCGCGGTACCACCCTTCTTTCTCGATCCCATAGAGACGCTGGTTAGCAATCAAAATCGAGACAGCTTGGAGACTGTTAACGGTGTCTGCCGCTCTCCCTACTCTAGTTCAGGAAAGCCACTCCTGGGCGAGTTCAGAGGTTACGCGTAACCGGAATCACACCATTCTCCGGCTCTCTGGTACGGTAATATCTCCTACTACTCCCATTCTAAGTGGGATATACACTAAAATGTTACCAATCTGGTGCTTGATTGTCAATCGTCGGGAAACTAATTTTACCTTGTCTCGCACTAGTGAAAATCAATGACAACTCGATTCATGACGAACCGAAGTGGCTATTGTGCTAAAATAAATCATCGTCCTGATTACCAACATGTAATATCGCTGCGTGTACGTCGATTTCTAGCGTGAAGTCCACGGGGCCGTGAAGATTTTACGGTCGGAACTTGGGTTAATGAAGGATTCCTCAGTGTCAGAAAACGTTTTTATTGGGGTTGCTTGGCCATATGCAAATGGGCCGCTTCATATGGGCCACATAGCGGGTTGTTATCTGGGCGCTGACGTATTCGCGCGGTACAACCGAATGCGCGGCCGGCGAGTATTAATGGTCTCTGGGAGTGACTCACACGGGACACCGATCACTGTAAGAGCGGACCAAGAAGGGATAACACCGGAAGATGTACTAAACAGATTCCACCCTCAATTCGTGGAAACATGGAATAAGCTTGGCATAAGCTTTGACTTGTTTACCACAACTCACACAGATAACCACCAAGCAGTTGTCCAAGATATATTTTTGGACTTACTACAGAAAGGCTACATATACGAAGCAAATATGCTCCTGGCTTATTGCCTACAATGCACAAGGTTTTTACCTGACCGGTATGTCGAAGGCACATGTCCACATTGCCAGAATGAGAAGGCCAGAGGAGACCAGTGCGATCTTTGTGGGCGAACTCTGGATCCACAGGAGTTAGTTCATCCGTTATGCACATTATGCTCGGGAACTCCGGAGTTCAGGGAGTCCCAGCACTACTTCTTGAAACTGTCTGCCTTCCAGGACGATTTGCTCGACTGGATGGAACACCAGCCTCATTGGCGTACTAACGTTTTGAACTCGAGTCGGAGCTTTCTGCAAAGCGGATTGAAGGACAGAGCAATAACGCGGGATTTGAATTGGGGTGTTCCGATCCCAATGGAAGGATATGAAGACAAGCGCATCTATGTCTGGTTCGAAGCGGTAATCGGCTACCTGTCCGCCGCGATAGAATGGGCTGGGCAATCCGACGACTCTAGCGCTTGGTTGGATTTTTGGAAGGATAAAAATACAAAAAGCTATTACTTTATTGGGAAAGATAACATACCTTTCCATAGTATTATTTGGCCGGCCATAATTATGGCATACGGCCATGATCTTAACTTACCCTATGACGTCCCTGCCAATGAATTCCTCAGCTTGGAAAGTCGCAAATTCTCTACAAGTCAAAACTGGGCCCTATGGGTGCCTGATTATCTGGAATATTATGATCCTGACCCCCTCAGATATATGTTAACGATGAACATGCCAGAGACCGGAGATTCGGACTTCAGCTGGGCAGAATTCATTCGCAGAAATAACGATGAATTGGTCTCTACCTACGGCAATCTTGTAAACCGGATATTATCTTTCACGTATCGGAACTTTGATGGCTTAGTGCCTGAACCCAATGACTTACATGAGTCTGACCTCGGTTTATTAAAGACCTCTGAAGACGTGTTAGCTAGTGTGCTAGAGACCCTGGAAGCCGTGAAGATACGACAGTCACTGAACCAGATCTTCAGTTTGGCTCAAGAAACCAATAGGTATTTAGATGCCAAAGCGCCTTGGAAAGAAATTAAAACGGATAAAGCTTCTGCAGGGACTACCTTGTGGGTTGGGATAAATATTTTAAACAGACTCAAGATTATGTTAACTCCGTTTCTACCGTTCACCAGCCAGAAGCTTCATGAATTCTTAGGCTTTCAAGGGGATGTTAGCTCTGAACCCTGGCCCGACGATTGGAGCACAACTCTCGTCTCTGGCGGAACTCCCTTGGCATCTCCCACTCCGTTGTACTCCAAGCTAGATGTTGATGTAGGAATCCCAGGTGAATCTGCCTTGGAGAGAGGATAAAATTCAAGTGATTAGTGGTTTAGACTCTGCAACGTCAGCGATATATGAGCCGATTCTGTCACGGTTACAACGCGTTGAGGATCGTTTGTTAACATTGAGGAACGATTCACTACCGGATTTGGATTTGTTGATAAAACATATTCTGAACAGCGGTGGAAAACGAGTCAGACCAGCTGTTACCTTACTGGCATCGTCCGTTCATGAAGAACAATCGGATACGTCCGTAACCATGGCTGCCGCGATAGAATTACTACACATCGCAACCTTAATACATGACGACACCGTTGACGACGCGGAGACTCGTCGGGGCGTTGCCACTGTTAGTCAGAAATGGGGAAGTAATATCGCTGTGTTATTCGGGGATTATGTCTTTGCCACTTCGGCTACGTGGGTCTGTGAAACTGAAAATGTCAGGGTAATCAGACGATTTTCAGAGACAATAATGGAATTGGCTAGCGGCCAAATTAGTGAGTTTTTTAGCGGCTTCGATGCCTTTAAAGCTCGTTCGGATTACGAGGACCGTATATACCGGAAAACGGCTTCGCTATTTTGTACAGCTGGGGAAACGGGCGCAATATTAGGGAGCGCGCCAGAACAAAGTATACAGAGTTTGCGGTCCTACGGGTATTCGATTGGAATGGCCTTTCAAATCATGGATGACGTATTGGATTTCGAGGGCAATTCTGACCATATAGGTAAGCCTGTAGGCAGCGACCTATGCAATGGTGTGTTAACATTGCCAAGTATCACCTTTCTAGAGAAATATCCGGATAATAACCCTGTTAGGAAATGGTTTTCCGATGCTCGAGATCCGGAGCAACTAAAGCTTGCGATAGATATGATCATGAATTCGGACGCTATCGCAGATTGTTATTGTGTTATTCAAAAGCATTGTGCCAGTGCGCAGGCGAGTTTAAGAGAACTTCCCAAGGGACCATCTACAGAATCACTCAATTTGTTGACCGAATACATAATGTCCCGAACGAAATGAAGTGATCTATTCGGGTAAGTCGTCATGTACTACAACACCGTCTATTACCGTGAGTATCGCATAATTAGACTCTGGCGGAGGAAGATGAGGGCCTGGAGACCATGGAAACATCGCGAGGTCAGCTTTTTTACCGATAGTTATTGAACCTTTCTCCATGTGGGTATTGTCCGAATATGCCGCGCCCAAAGTGTAAGGATATATTGCTGCTTTCAGTCGGCTTAGTAGCGGAGCGTCAGTTGGCAATGTCCCCCTGTAAAACGGAGGGCGACCGTTTAGGATAGCATCGATGCCACACCACGGGTTCGGGTCTATGACCGGTGCATCAGAGCTGAATGCATACGGGATATTATTCTCTGCGAATTTGGGAATCGGATATATATAGGGCTGCATGTCTTCTGGAACAGTTTCTTTATACCGCTGATGCCTCCAGTACAGGAATCCAGGCTGGGTTACAACCATAGCTTGGCTCCTAGCAATTGTTCCAATGATCGCGCTTGGGGCTTCCGAACAATGTTCAATTCGGTCATGACGGCTTATGGATTTTTCGTCATGCAGGACACCTAAAACTTCTGCAGCTGCCTGGACAGCCTGCCATTCTACTGCGTGAATTGCTACAGGGAAGCCCAAGTCATGACTTGTCTGGACCTGATACTGCAGTTCATCTTGGCTCGGGCTTAATCTTCCGGTCGTGCTCCCTAAAATGATCTTTGTGTGCCCGAGGCGGAGACGATCATGGCATGAACCAAACGTCATTCCCTTAGTTTTAAATTGCTCTATAGAATCGATCCCAACCATCATTGTGGTTTTCAGTTGCCATGCCCCGGATTCTATGAGGTCTACATATGTATCCCAGTGAGACTGGCCGTTTGTATAGCTCGCGTCTTGGACCGAGGTAATACCGTATTTGATGAGGTGTTCATTGGTGTTATGCATCGCGTCTCTAAATACGCGGTGGTCTAGAGTATGGCCCAAACGGTCTTTTAGAAATCTTTCACAGTCTAAAAATACTCCACTTGGGGTAGTTGAACCATCATATCGGAAGATAATACCCGACATAGGATCCAGTGTTTCAGCATTGATATTAGCAAGCTCCATCGCTTT
>VFFT01000110.1 GCA_009392775.1 SAR202 cluster bacterium
TCACAAGTATGCCATATATCCATAGACCTGAAGTGCGACCTAGGTGAATCCTTGTAACCCACACCATGAATCACAGCGACGTTACCCTGATCGTACAATTCTTTTATAGGACCCATCTGAGGCATAAACCCCAAAGGTTCGGCCCAATCTTTAGTATCCTCTAGTTTTATAATATCTTCCCTCTCGTACTTAACGTACGGTCGATTGTCATAATATAAAGGATTGTCATAAGGGATTACCGTATTAAAATAATCGTTTCCTCCAGTCAACTGTAAAACTACTATGACCGGATCTTTTTTGGTAGAAGTCATACCGTTCTCCTAATTTCGTAATTTACTCAGATATAGTCTTGGATCAATGTGGACTAACCAAATTGGTATTCAGTAGTCGCACCGATCAAAGCCATAGTCTCGCCAATTCTCTGGCCAGCTGAGGCTTCATTAGCCCAGTCAAGGTCTCCATCAGTTTGGGCATTACTGATCAGCTGATCCCGAGTCTCTTCACTAAGCTCCAAGAAGCCCATGTGTTCTGCCGCAGCATCGATAAGCTGCTCAGGTGTTTTAATTCCATCAGACTTCATCTGATCTAATATTTTCTTTACTCCAGGCAATTCCGTATTGGCAACCCTGTCAGCAACGAAGTTCACTCGGGCCAAGAGGGATCCACTATTGATCCACTCTGATCCCGTCTGCCAACCTTCCACGCTCGGTGGATCCAGGATGGATTGACCCATATAAGTGGGTTCTTTACCAATGTTAAGAATTCCTGGCTCTGGGAATTGGAACTCACCTACTAGTCTCAAAGTTCCTGCCACTACTTCTGCAGGACTCTTTATCTTCGAGTAGCGTGCATTTTTGAAGAAATCTGAGTTAAACATGAATCTCAGTACTGCTCTCATATCATATTGAGATTCTATAAATACATCCATCATTTGCTCTAAAGCATCTTCATCTCGAGCAGGTTCAATGGTCCATGCAGGCACCTGAACCTCATCGGCAACAAAGAAATTGTAGAGATGTCGACAAATAAACCGAGCCGTCGCTGGCTGGTCACAAACAATATCAATTATATCTTCACCATTGAAGTTACCGACTTCTCCCAAGAAACTTTTTTCACCGTCGTCATGGTCTTCTTCACGGTAATCAAACTTCCAAGAGAATCGTCCATACGGCTGGCGGGGAGGCTTGGCGCTAATAGTCCAGCCTGTAAACGCCCGAGAAGCTTCTCTGACATCGACTTCCGTGTAGTTACTAACTCCTAGTGAGAACAGCTCGAGCAACTCACGACCCCAGTTCTCATTAACGCCATCCCGATGATTTTCATTGTTATCTAACCAGAAAATCATCGCAGGATTCTTTGATAGTTCTACTAACAATTGCTTGTAACTACCCATGCCGTATTCTCGGAACATTTGTATCTGTTCCAATAATTGGTCACAGTTATCCACCTTGGAATTGCCGGTAGCAAAAACATGATGCCAAAACAGAGCTATTTTTTCTTCCAAAGGCCTTTTTGTGCTAACCATCTGGTACATCCAGTTAGCCTGACCGGAAAACGGTGTCCCACCGGGTAGTAGAAAGCTTGGGTGATATCGGAGCATAGTAGCCATATCCCCACCTGGTTGGGCTTCAGTAGGAGCCACTAACTCCTCTACTGTGGCCTCATATCCTTGTGCAACACGACGTTCGAGCTCTTCATTCGAAGCTCCGAAACCAGCGCGGCGCATCAGGTGAGCCATTAAAGCCAGATCTTCTTTGTGTGACATACGCTGCCTCCCTTACCTATTTAGTATTGGTGTGTATTTACGTTATCCCCTAGCAGAGGATACACTACACCCATGATGTTGCGTTAAATAATATGGCAGCATGTATTCGCTGTCAACACTTTTCAGACATTTCTTGACCGTTGAATCAGTGATAATAATGGTTATAATCTAGACCCTACGCGAGAAATTCTTGTATTCTCACATATAACGCTTAATTAGCCGATTATAGGAAAATGCCCAGATGTTAGATTCTCAAAACTCGTGCCAGTCCACTTATAAAGAGATCGAGATCGGGCCTGCAAACTCGTTTAAAAATCTACCTTGCTCTGTATCAATAGCGAATGAAGATTACTTCCTGACTAGAGACGATGCAGGGCGACACTACCTATTGTCGGCAGTTTGCCCTCACATGTGGGGCACTATATCTATTGAAGATAATTGCTTTATCTGCCCGGACCATGGTTGGAAATTTAATCTGACTGAAGGTATCTGCATAAACGGGCCGAGGTCTCAAATGTATTCAATAAATGTAGTCAACAAAAGAGGACTGTTATTTGCACAATTCCCGTACAGATAGGAATAATGAGCCCTTACTAAACAAATGCTACTCCCAGAGCATAAGTACTTAGAATACCTAGTTTTCTAACCTAGCAAAGACTCCCTTTGGAGCTAACCCTTCAAAAAGGTTCGGATGTAACGCTTCTGCCAGTCCCTCCAGAACATCAACAACTCTCGGGCCATGCCTACTGGGAATCTGACCATCAAACAGGATCACTCCTCCTTGATCTACACATCTCAATTGATTCCAAACGTTATGTCGCGCCATATGATCTTTCACCTCGACCACTGTCCTACTCATGTCGAAAGCGCATGGCATGACCATAATATAATCTGGGTCATATTCTAAGACCTCAGACCAGCTTACTTCACGCGATATACCCCACTTGTCTGCTAATCCCTCGATACCGCCTGACAACTCGACCAATTCTGGTGTCCACTGTCCAGTATTTCTCAAAGGTTCCAACCAATCCACACAGAATACTCTTGGCCTAAAATCAATCTCTGCCAAACCAGAAGTTATCCTCTCCACCCTTTCTTTTAGAGAACCAACGAAAGATTGAGCTATATCAGGAACATTAGCCGCATCTCCAACCCGCAATATATTATTAAAAATATCATCTAGACTTGCTGGTCTAACAGTTAATATTTCAGGGGAATATTCCAAGACTTTTGCGGCAGTCTCAAAAACAGACCCACTTCCTACAGCGCAAACTTCACACAGTTCTTGAGTAATGATTAAATCCGGAGAAACATCTCTGAGCACATCCCCGTCAATCCAATGGACTGGGTTATTATTAGATCTTGCCTGTTGTATGATTTCGTCGATTTCTTGACTGCTCAAATCAGATACGTCACGTACACTCTTACTAACCACGGGCTTTTCCCTAGCATCAGATGGAAAATCACAGGCGTGAGAAACCCCGACGACATGATCTCCCAATCCTAGGGCATACAATATTTCAGTAGCACTTGGTAGCAATGAACATATTTTCATGGTTATACACCGAATAACTTCATATTTATGTCCTACAATTGTTCGGATCCACTAATTAATTTTATATTGCTTTAGAGCCTTTTCATTAAGAGTGATGCCAAATCCAGGTTTATCAGAAGGTGATACATAGCCATCCTCGATCATTAACGTATCTTCAAACATCTCACCCCATAAAGGATCAGTAGAGCCTCTGTAATATTCCACTGTTAATCCATTAGGAATGGCCGCAACGAGCTGCACGTGAACTTGCTGATTACCATGAGGAGCAATAGGCAAATCTTGAGATTGGGCAAGAGCAGCGACCTTCATGAATTCTGTTACTCCTCCCATTATCTGGGCATCCGGTTGGATAATCGCAGCACAACGATCATTAATCAAATCTCTAAAACCATACTTGGTATATTCATTCTCTCCCGTTGCAACGGGTATATGTGTGGCTCGACTAATAAGCTGATGTCCCTTGTAATCATCAGGAAACACTGGTTCTTCGAACCAAGCAATATCGTACTTCTCTATCTTATGGGCTAATTCTATAGCTTCATAATATCTGTAAGCACAGTTAGCATCTATCATTACCTTTATACCTGATCCGACGGTCTCACGTACTACTCGAACTCGTTCAACATCTTCATTTATCGGAGCTCCGCCGACTTTCATTTTCACCGCTTTAGCCCCCATAGATAGGCTGTCCTCAACCTCTATAGCTAACTCCTCAAGACCCTTACCCTCTTCATAATACCCCCCAGCAACATACACTGGAACTTTATCCGCATATCCGCCAAGAAGTTTATGCACTGATCTATTAGCAACCTTACCTTTAATGTCCCACAAGGCCAGATCTATTCCACTAATCACACGTGTAGTAATTCCTCGACGGCCGACCAATTTTGGTTCCCACATTTTGCGCCATATCTTTTCCGTATCGAACGGATCTTCCCCTATTACATGTTGTTTGAAGTGATTAAGTATCGCGATTCCCACCTCAGGTGAATCCCGAATATCCCTACCTAACCCAATTCCAGTTACACCTTCGTCTGTCCTGATTTTAACGACAGTTAGCCCTGACGTTTGATAGGTGTGCAGACCATTCCTAATAGGCACTGTCCTAGGCCATTGGTAAACTTCATAATCAACGTCCGTTACTATCATATAAACCCTCTTATAATTATCTTTGTTAGATTAGTATATTAACTGACTTGCTACCAAAACCGCTATCAGAAACATTCAATTGGCCCAATACTAAGGAAATGCTAAAATTGAGTTCTACTGAAAAGTTTTAACACCAATTAAGGGAAAGTTAATGGCGAATATACTAGATGGAACTGCGTTATCAAAAGAAATCCGATCTGAAGTGGCCGAGTCGACTCTAAATCTGAAAACTCTTCATAATCTTACACCTGGTTTAGCGGCAGTATTAGTTGGGGACGACCCTGCATCCGCTGTATATGTCCGGAATAAAGGTAGAGCATGTGACGAAGTAGGAATCTTTAGCGAGGTATTCAGACTTCCCAAAGATACCACTCAAGAATCCGTTCTCGATCTCGTGGAAGACTTAAATAGGGACGACAGATTTCATGGCATATTGGTGCAACTTCCTCTACCAGAACAAATCGATGAAACCACAATCATTGAGCACATTGCTCCGTCAAAGGACGTAGACGGCATTCACCCGTTCAACCTTGGTAAATTAACTCAGGGAATACCTGAGTTTATTCCTGGCACACCAGCTGGTGTACAGCAGCTACTAGTTAGAAACGGCTACGATCCCGCTGGAAAACATGTTGTTATATGCGGACGCAGTAACATAGTAGGCAAGCCATTAGCAACCCTTCTGACACAGCGCAGCGATGGGTCAAATGCAACTGTAACGGTTTGTCATACAAGGACGAACAACATAACCGATTTCACAAAAAGAGCCGACATAGTGGTAGCAGCTATTGGTCGACCTAAGGCAATCACCGCAGACATGTTAAAACCCGGATGTATAGTTATAGACGTGGGAATTAACCGCGTAGAAGACGCCTCAAGAAAAAGTGGTTACCGGTTAATTGGAGACGTTGATTACGAAAATATACTTCCTATATGTGAGGCAATCACTCCAGTTCCTGGAGGTGTTGGGCCAATGACAATCGCAATGCTATTAGTAAATACGGTCAAGGCAGCAGAAAAAAGTATTAAATAAACTTCGCAAATTTATATTTGACCACCCATGCCTATATTGAATAGACTATTAGAATCCCAGTATCCATGACGATTATTTTGATTGGACGCTAAACATCAGGAAACCACTTAGAAATGTCCCGTTTTAAACTAGACCCAAGCGTCCTAAAGCACCTGCATACACTGGATTCATGGATAGCATACCCCAACTACCGATTATTATGGCTAGGAAACTTTTGCTCTAATAGCGCTCAGTGGATGCAGCTATTAACAGTTGGCTGGCTAGTACGTGATTTAACTGACGGTTTAGCTGCATCAGCGTTCTTAGTAGTAACCATAGGCGGTTTAAATACCTTACCCGGTCTTATATTTACCCCTTGGGGAGGAGTACTTGGGGATAAACTAGATCGCAGAAAATTAGTGATATCTTTGCAGTCCTTTATGGCAATATTAGCGTTTGGATTTGCACTCCTAGTTCTCTCTGGATATGTAACCGTCTGGCATACATTCGCATATGTATTAATTAGTGGGACTACTTTTACTGTAACCAAGCCAATGAGGCACGTATTAATCGCCAATACCGTCGAGCACAAAGATATCGGCAATGCTTTCGCTACAAATGTCTTGACAATTACTGGTACTCGAGCTATCGGCCCATTCATAGGCGGTATCCTAATAGCGAGTTTGGGGTTTTTCTGGAATTTTACATTCGAGGCACTGCTTTACGTCGGTACGGTTCTCTTCTTCATACCTATGCGGACACCTTTTGCAAACAATGATGGTTCAAACAAGAAAGAAACCAACGTTGTAAAATTTTTAATAGACGGCCTTATATATGTTTGGAAGGACAATAGAGCTATTTTGCTCTTAGTATTACTAAGCCTAATACCAAACGTGGTACTGCAGCCATTCATGTTTCTGCTACCAGTTTTCACAGCGGATGTATTAATGGAGGGCGCCGATGTAGGGGGATATTTATTGGCAATGACTGGGGCGGGCGGTTTATTTTGCGCCCTGATGTTATCATCTATAGGATTTCCATTTAAGAAAGGATATATGGTTCTAATTACGGTTATTATTAGTTCCATATTCGTTATATTCGTCGGATTCTCAGGAACCTTTATACTTGCGTTAACTATGTTGGGAATCTTGTCATTTAGCCAATGCATATTTAGAACCACAAATGGTACGTTAATCCAAACATTAGTCCCCGATCAGTACAGGGCTCGAGTAACCAGCTTGCAAGAATATGGACGCGCGTTTCTAGTACCGTCGTGTTTGATTGTGGGGTGGATAGCCGGAATAACGTCAGTACAGTGGGCTTTCCTAGCGATGGGAATAACTGGCATAGCACTGGGTATATTATGCTTATTATTGTTTGCCCGTGTGCGCAATTTGCCTTAGTAGATCAAAACATTCATCTATGGTGATCGCATGTTGACCAACGACTTTGATTATCATCTTCCCGAAGAATTAATAGCTCAGATCCCACTCATAGATAGAAGTGCATCTCGCTTACTAATAGTAAATCGTACTAGCAATAGCCTCGTACATGAAACCTTTAATAACATTACTGAATATCTCCGCGAAGGAGACGTGATGGTATTTAATCAAAGCAAGGTCATACCGGCTAGATTCTATGGCGTTAGAGATGACACAAATGGAAAAGTAGAAATATTACTATTGCGCAAGGTCAAACATTCGATATGGCAAGCGTTAGCCCGACCAGGGAGACGTCTTAGACCCGGAACATCTATTTCGATCCTGGATAAGGAAGGAGAGAGGTCTGGGATTCAAATAGAAGTAACGGAGTCAGACATGTACGGAATTAAAACGATCCGAATGTCTAACGAAAATTACATAGATACACTCGGGCATATGCCTTTACCCCCATACATACATGAAAAGCTAGAGGACCCCGCAAGATATCAAACAGTGTACGCGAAAGAGACCGGAAGTGTCGCTGCTCCAACAGCAGGACTACATTTTAGTCATAACACGATGAAAGATATAGAA
>VFFT01000111.1 GCA_009392775.1 SAR202 cluster bacterium
CACACTATCGCAGCTATGGTCGAAACAACCGGTTGCATCCCAAAGTCTTTTGGAATAGCTAAGGATAATTTTGAAGAACAATTGCATTTAGCCCAACAGGGAATACACGGCTGCGACGTTCTAATATTCTCAGCAGGAAGTTCTGTAAGCACTCGGGACATGACTGCTGACGTGATAAATGCTTTAGGTGAGCCGGGGGTACTCGTGCACGGACTATCTCTAAAACCGGGGAAGCCGGCCATACTAGGCGTTGTTAACGATAAACCCATATTTGGACTCCCCGGAAATCCAGTCTCGGCAATGATAGTATTTGACTTGATAGTAAGTCCTACTTTGTATCATCTCAGCGGGTGTATAAAGCCTCCGATGAATACAACAACCACCGCTACACTATCATTGAATATTGCTTCAGCAGCTGGCCGAGAAGATTATATTCCAGTAAGACTGGAATCCCAAGGAGAAGAAACATTCGCACACCCGGTATTTGGAAAATCCAACCTTATTCATACTTTGTCTTACGCTGACGGACTTATCCAAGTTCCTTTAGACAAATCAGGTCTATACCAAGGTGAAACAGTAAAAGTTAAATTGTTCTAACAATGAATAACAGAAACTCTAAACTCAACAATAGAAATTACTATTTATCAGATATAGCCCTGCCTGAAGCAGAAGATATATTCTTTGGAGAGTGCTACATTCTGGACGTGATCAAATCCCCTTTATCAGAGAGTCTTACGCTAACCGAATCTCTCGGAAGGGTTACCGCTGACCCTGTGTGGGCATCCACATCATCACCTGCCTACGATTCTTCAGCTATGGATGGAGTGGCAGTTAGATCCGAAGACACCATAGGAGCGAGCGAGACAAACCCTTTAAAGCTCATAATTGGTTCCAACGCAGTCTGGGTGGATACAGGTGACCCAATGCCAGATAACTTTAATGCTGTGGTGATGATAGAAAACGTAATTGAGGAGAATGAGACATCAATTTTAATTACAGACCCGGTAGCTCCACTCCAACACGTTAGGCCACTTGGGGAAGATATAGTAGCTACAGAACTAATTCTGCCAGAGAGGCATACCATTACTCCTCCAGATATGGCTGCTTGCGCAGCCGCAGGGCTTAGTCAAATTTCAGTAATAGGTAAACCTAAAGTAGCAATTATAACTACAGGTGACGAACTAGTCCCCTTGGGAACTAATGTAAAATCCGGAGACATTATCGATTCTAATTCTGTATTACTAAAAGGATTGATTGCGCAATGGGGAGGAGAACCATCTACCCTAGGCCCCATTGACGATGATTACACTAAGATAATTAACTGCGTAAAGTCTGCCCTAGACCGTTTTGACATAATAATAATAAATGCCGGATCTTCCGCAGGCAGAGATGACCATACAGCACGAGTCATCGCAGAACTAGGAAGAGTTCTAGTTCATGGAGTTGCGATAAGGCCTGGCCATCCAGTGGTTCTGGGTATAGCTGGAAATAAACCTATCGTCGGACTGCCAGGATATCCCGTATCAACAGCATTAACAGCTGAAATATTTATAAAACCCCTAATAACTACTTCTGCCGGAAATGGACATCAGCTCATAGAAAACCAAATACCGGCTATTATTACCAGAAAGGTCAATTCACAAATGGGAGAGGACGAGTTCTTACGGGTTAAACTGGGGAAGGTTGGAAATAAAACCGTGGCAACACCATTGCAACGGGGTGCAGGAGTAATAATGTCCCTAGTTAGGTCTGATGGCTTTGTGAAAATTCCCAGGTTTTCAGAAGGATTAGATTACGGGTCGCAGATTATGGTGAATTTAAACAAGACCCAGCAATCCATTGAAGATACTATTGTATGCATAGGTAGCCACGACATGGCATTAGACCTAATATCCAGCCGGTTAAAACGAATAGCACCCCACATTACATTCGCCTCATCACACGTCGGGAGCCTCGCTGGCATCAGAGCAATACAAAACTCAGAGGCCCATATGGCAGGAAGTCATTTGTTAGATCCAGATACTGGTATTTACAACATGTCGTACATAGAACGCTATCTAGATCATGTTCCGATGAAATTGGTTCGATTAGTAGGAAGAATACAAGGCCTGATTATCCCAAAAGGGAATCCCAAGAATGTAACCACCCTAACAGACCTAGTTCGGCCGGATGTTAATTTCGTCAATCGTCAACGAGGGTCCGGGACTCGTGTCTTACTTGATAGCCAGTTAAAGGAACTCAACATACCTAATGAGAATATAAACGGATACCATAGAGAGGAATTCAGTCATTTATCGGTTGCAGCTACTGTTCAGGGTGGAAATGCAGATGCCGGCCTCGGAATAATGAGTGCAGCAAAAGCGTTAGACCTAGATTTCATCCCAGTAATGGACGAGCATTACGATCTAATAATACCTGATGAATACTACCAGAGTACTCTGTTACAACCTATGATAAGCCTCATTAACAGTCCAGACTTCCGGGAGTCTGTTGACGCTCTAGGTGGGTACGATACCCAGGATATGGGAAAAATCATCGCGGAATTTAATTACTAGAATGCCCACACAAAGAAACATACATGAATTAGAAGCGCTTCTAGTATCTAGCGAAGAAGACAACGGGATTGATCACGTAGACACAGTTGAAATAAGACACAAACTCGCACATCGTTATAGAGCAATACAAAATTTTGATAAAGCCATAATGTTGTTCAAAAGGAACATTTCCACATCGGAAAAATCTCTTGGCCCAACCCATATGATAACTTTAAGGCGACGAAGCAGCCTCGCAAACTGCCTTTATGCCGCTGGCAGATACGAAGAAGCTATACCAAATTTCACAAGTATCTTGCTCGACCGATCGCGATCGCTCGGACCATACCATCCAGATAGTTTAAGAACGCAAGGAAGTCTCGCGAATTGTTACCGAGCTATAGGTAATCTAGAAAAATCCTTGCGATTGCACAATGAAAATCTGCGGTTGCGAAGAAGAGTTCTTGGATCGCGAGACTTAAACACAATAGCCAGTGCAAAAAACGTTAATATTACCAAACACTTAATGACCACAAACGATCAATAACTTGACAGCATCCACAATGGCACATAACATCATCCAAATATTTCGAAGGAGCAATTATATGACTACTACTAAGTCACAGGTCCCGTATGTAGTACATGGCCCCCAAGATCCAAGTAACACGATCCAGAGTAGAGGCATGGTTAGACAACCAGCAATTACTAAAGATACTGGAACAACTAAGGTCTGGTTTGGAATGGTCACAGGAGCTCCAAACGAGATGGGACAACCACATCACCATGGTGAAGCGGAGACAGCTGCCTATGTTCTAACAGGAAAAGTACGAGTATATTACGGGGAAGATTTTAAAGAATATATAGAAGCTGGTCCTGGCGACTTTCTATTTGTTCCACCTTATACCCCTCATATCGAAGGAAACCCTTATGATGAAGAACACAGTGTCATACTGGCGCGGGCTCCAGATAATATTGTGATCAATTTGGGCGAATAAAATCGCCTGAATATCCATAATAAAAGTGCCTAAATAATTAACCCAACGGGCACTTTTATTATCCATAGGTGTCACTGATGCGAATAGAAAGAAAAATTCAAGTTATGGGAGTCGAACTAGTATCTCCCTCTTCACCACTGGCAAACTTTCTTCCAACAAAAAGAACAGGGAACACAATATATGTTGCTGGTCATCTACCCCTCTTACCCAGCGGAGACCTAATATTTCCTGGTAAAGTAGGAGCGGAGGTTAGCGTTGAACAAGCTTACGACGCCGCTAGATTAGCAGCAATTAACTGCCTAGCAAGTATAAAAGAGTCCATTGGAGATCTGGACTACATAACACAGGTAATGAAACTTCTCGTTATGATAAATGCGGCTCCTGAGTTTGAACGACATTTTATTGTAGCTAATGGAGCCTCTGATTTACTAGTAGAACTATATGGAAATGCGGGCAGGCATGCTCGTTCGGCCGTCGGAATGGCAGGTTTACCTCGAGGAAGCTGTGTGGAGGTCGAAATGATAGTTGAGGTATCAGCCTAACATGGCCTTAAAATTGACTGTATTTATTAATGATAGGTAGTCGTCTATCTTTACCAAAAGCCCGGGGGGTTATCTTTACGCCAGGGGGCGATTGCCTGCGCTTGTACTCATTTCTATCTACTGCAGCAATGACTTTTTGCACTACAGACTCGGGATAACCCGCGTCCACAAGTTCTAGATAACTAAAATCTTCTTCCACGTAAGCCTTAACTATCGGATCAAGTTCGTCGTACGGAGGTAATGTATCTTGATCAGTCTGATCTGGCCTCAACTCGGCACTAGGGGGTTTTTCAATAGTTGATAAAGGTATCAATAAACCATCATCTGCTTGTTGATTTCTCTGACGAGACAAATCATAAACAAGTGTCTTCGGTACATCTTTTAGAACAGCAAAACCACCTGCCATATCACCATACAAGGTGGCGTACCCCATGGCCATTTCGCTTTTGTTCCCTGTTGTGAGAACTATCCATCCAAACTTATTTGCTATCGTCATCATCACATTACCACGAATTCTAGCCTGGACGTTCTCTTCTGCAACGTTAGGATTCGTATCCTTAAACATAGGCTCCAGCATATTGGTAAAGGAAACATGTGCGGGTTCAATTGGTATCTCCCAAAAATCTATACCAAGGTTGTCAGCCAACTCTTTAGCATCAATAATGCTTCCGTCAGATGAGTAACGAGATGGCATTCCTACTCCAACAACGTTATCGCACCCTAAAGCATCTACCGCAATAACACACGTAAGAGCCGAATCAATGCCTCCTGATAATCCAATCACAGCTTTGGTGAAACCCGATTTTCGTACATAGTCACCTGTTCCCATTACAAGAGCATGATAAACTTCCTCCATTTCACTCAATTCCGAAACATCTCTTAAGATTGAGAGTTCCGCTTTAGAATTCGGCGCAAACGAGGAAACAAAAACATTTCTTGCTTCACCAAAATCCGACGAGGTTATCGGATTTCTACTTTGGTTCTCAGGGTTGCGACCAGAATAGACACCCATGTCTAAATCGGCAACTATCAGGTCTTCATCGAAAGATATACCTCGAGTAATAATGTGACCATCATTATCTACAATGACACTCGAACCATCAAAAACCAGCTCGTCTTGGCCCCCTACGGTGTTAGCATAACCAAGGAAGACTTGGTGAGTAGAAGACCGGTCAGATAACATTGCTTCACGTTCAATACGTTTCCCGGCATGGAACGGCGAAGCGTTAATATTAACTATTACCTCTGCTCCTGCACCACACTGTAATACCGTAGGGCCCATCGGATACCATATATCTTCACATATGTTGATACCTACTTGAGTACCATTGATTTCATATACTGGGCATACATCGCCTTTCTTAAAATATCTCTCTTCGTCAAACACACCATAATTCGGTAAGAATATTTTTCTATAGGAATCTATATATCTCCCTCGATAACCTAAGGCTGCGGAGTTGAACAAATCTATCCCATCTTGCTCCACATACCCTACGACAACGGCTACATCTTCTGAGGCTTCTACAATCGAGTTCATCGCTGCCACATTAGCCTGTATGAATGATTTCTTAAAAAGCAGATCTTCTGGGGGGTACCCTGTGATCGCCAATTCAGGGAAAGCCACTAGGTCTACATTTAACTTTTGGGCTCTTTGCACATAGTCCAATATCATGGATGTATTAGTTGTTATGTCACCGACTATCGGATTGATCTGAGCCAGTGCTATACGAAATATTTTTGACACTCTAACTCCACACCAACGCTTATAAAATACATA
The DNA here is from genome assembly GCA_009392775.1 of SAR202 cluster bacterium. The sequence goes on from VFFT01000111.1 coordinate 5,846, forward strand.
TTAAACCCTTTGAGCAATAAGTTCACGTAGGGTTACATCATTCCCGATAACAATGGTATGGTACTCCACGAATATACACCCAAAGATGATCTATGAATTCCTGGAGAATTAAATTAAGTGACAGATTGCCGTTTTATTATGGATGGGTAATCTTCGCTTCTGCCGTAACAATTGCCTTTTCGTCCAGACCAGTAATGGCTGTGGCGACGTTATCTGTTTTCGTTGTACCAATGACCGAAAGTTTTGGATGGTCGCGGGGACTATTCTCTGGAGCTATTAGCATGGGAGGTGTATGTGCCATACTGATATCCCCATTTGCCGGTAAGCTAATAGATAAATATGGTTCTGGAATAGTACTAGCATTTGCTTCCACCATCATTGGCATATGTTCTCTTGGAATATCTTTTATTACACAACCTTGGCTATTCTACGCATTATATGTTCCTGGAAGAGCTGTATTCTCAGGACCTCTAGAATTAGGTGCATCTACTGCAGTAAGCAACTGGTTTACCCATAGACGTCCATTCGCACTGGCTGCGCTAGGCGTATTTCACTCAATTGGTCTGGCTGGCTTACCCATTCTGATGCAAATGATAATAATTGGTTGGAACTGGCGCATCGCATGGGGCACGTTAGGAATATATACTCTGGCAATTGGTGTGTTGCCATCATTTTTATTAATGGCCAGAAGACCCGAGGATATGGGATTTTCTCCAGAATCCAGAGAGCGTGGAGAACTAACGTCAAGACTTTCCTCATCTATACCCATAGATGAGCAGGAACAGAGTTTCACAGTATCACAGGCACTTCACACCAGGGCTTTTTGGATATTGTCTTTGTTTTCCTTCGCTGTTTTCGTTATCCAATCTGGGGTCAGCCTTCATCAGGTACCACATTTTATTCATCAAGGTCTACCTGGCTCTGTAGCAGTACTTACGGCTAGTACATTCGCTATTTCCCAGACTGCAGGACAAATATTCAGCGCCACAATGGCTAGATGGGTCCCCTTGAGAGTATTGTTATGCATCGTAGGACTTGCCGCGGCCCTAGGATCAGCTGGGACTGGTATGAGCACCACATTAGGATGGGGAATAATATCTGCGGCCGTTCTAGGAAGCGCAATAGGTGGCCTACATTTGCTACTAAGATTAACATACGCCGAGTACTACGGACGGTTGCATCTAGGTAGTATTCGAGGAATTACTATTGGCTCCCAACTATCTGGACAGGTAATCGGGCCAATAGCAGCTGGATCAATGTACGATTTTACTGGCTCATATCAATTACCATTTCTCTTATTCGCCATCTGTGTACTAGTAAGCTCCGTAGTGGTTCTATCTGCTACTCCTCCTCTAAGTAAGGAAACCGCACCCTCTCCCCATTAGTAGCGTCCTACTTAATCATTTATGTCGACTTTAGTACCCATTACCACATACAGGGGATCATTAGGAGGGCTATCTTTAGCGTTGGCTAAACCACCTTTTATATCTCCAAACCCCCCAGCATAGTCCATGTAACTGGACACCAGATCCAAATGTCCGTTGTCGTCCA
>VFFT01000112.1 GCA_009392775.1 SAR202 cluster bacterium
ATTCTTTATCCTCTAGTCATTTGGCGGATGCTCTAAAGAGTTCTTGTGGGGACGCCCTTATATTACTAAATAGATCTCAAGATTTTACACTTTTACACATAGACAATGGTAAACCGGTTTTTATGGATGCGTCTGGTTTAGTCGGATTAAGTACATTTGATACAGAAAAATCTGTTAAGGATCGGATTGGTAAGAATGTTAGGGTAGCATCTATTGGTCCGGCAGGCGAAAATCAGGTGTTGTATGCCAGTATAGCTAATGATGGTGGGCGTCAGGCAGGAAGATGTGGCCTGGGAGCGGTAATGGGCTTCAAAAATATTAAGGCGTTAGCAATAAACGGTGAAATGACCACTCAGATATATGACCCTGAAGGGGTTGAGCGTTATAGAAGAAAAATATCGGCTAAGAGTCTTGGAGAAGGTACTGATAAATATAGAAATTTAGGTACTATGGCAAATGTTTCTTTATTTAATCGCTTCGGAATACTGCCAACAAAGAATTTTCAACAGGCTACTTTTGAGAATGCAGATAAGATCAGTGGAGAGGAATTATTTGAAAAGCATTTTGAGAAAAATGCATATTGTTCGAATTGCACTATAGGATGTGAAAAGATTCTTGTAACCACGGATAACGGAAAGAAAAATACTGGACGAATGGAATATGAGAGTTTATTTGCGTTTGGGCCACTCTGCAACGTCGACGACCCTAATACCATAATCCGCGCGGCAAGATTATGTGACGAATTAGGAATGGACACTGTTAGTTGTGGCGCGACTATCGCGTGGGCTATGGAGTGCTATGAAAAAGGCATTTCGATTGATGGCCAGGATGAGGGTATAAATCTCAGTTTTTTAGAATCTCGGGATCTGTTGAAAACGGTATCTATGATAGGTCATCGCGAAGGCATTGGGGATTTACTCGCTTTAGGAAGTAAACGTGCTTCTGAAATAATCGGTGAACGGTCGGATCGTTGGGCTATGCATGTTAAAGGGCTGGAGATGCCGGGATATGAACCTCGATCTCTAAAAACTATGGCGCTTGGATTTGCAATAACTCCACGTGGTGCTTGTCATAATCGAACCTCCGGATATGAAGCCGACTTGTCTGGATCAGTGGATAGATTCGGAGCGGACAATCGTAGGTCAGAAGTGGCAGTTTCTGGTGAAGATTTCACAGCGGTTTTAGATTCGCTAGTTTGGTGCAAGTTTTTACGTAAGGCGTTTGATGACTTTTACTCAGATTCCGCTGAAGCTTATAACTTAATTACCGGGCTTGATATTACTCCAGCTGAGTTGAAAGTGTGTGGTGAGCGGATAAATAATCTGAAAAAGTTGTTTAACATCCGAGAAGGTTGGCGTCGTTGTGACGACACACTTCCGCATAGGATACTAAATGAACCTCTCCCAGACGGCGTAATGCCCGGGGTGGTCTTGAGTCAAGAAGAACTGGACACAATGGTGGAAGGTTACTACGTTTGTAGGGGTTGGACTAAGGATGGATTAATACCATCTTCAAAAATGCGTGAATTGGGGCTAGATTCACTTTTAGTAAATTGATGTTTGACGATTATATGGGACAGTGGTGATTGTATTGGAACGGAAAGAATTACGGCCAATGCTGGTAGCAAAGTATCCTCGCGAAAAAACCTATTTATTGCCTGTGCTTCATTTTATTCAAGAAGAGTTTGATTTCATACCAGAATGGACTCTCCAGATAGTTAGTTGGCACTTAAAGGTCCCAGCTAGTGAGGTATATGGTGCGGCAACAAGTTATTCAGATATCAAGTTTTTTGTCGATGACAGACAAACTGTCAGAATATGCTCAGGGTTGTCATGCTGGTACATGGGAGGAAAGGGTATATATGATCAGTTATCCTCTGTCCTAGGGGATGATGTATCTATACAGATTACCGATTGTGCATTTACATGTTCTATGGCTCCGCTAGTAGAAGTGGAAGGGCAATGGTTTTCTCGTGCAACTGAAAAAAGTGTACTAAGCCAAATTACTAAAAGGTCAGATTAATATGATTGACCCGATGGTCTCATCTTACGAACAAATGGTTTTTGATGCAGTTACGAGACTGGAGAACCGAATAGGTAGAACTAGGGTGGTGGTTCAGGTTGGTCAATGTAGCGCTTCAGTGGGAGCGTCTTTATTAGCGGATGAGTTGAAGAACGGTCTTAATATAGGGGATTTTGATGTCGTAAAAACTGGATGTGATGGTGCGTGTTTCGCTGCACCGCAAGTGATAGTGAATTATCAATCTGGGGATGTCTCTTACTTCCAGAATGTCAATTATACAGATTTGACAGAAATACGGAATTCGCTGGTCAATAACGAATGTAGAAAGCCTGGTGTTAATTTAGAACGTTTCTTTTCGCTTCAACACCTAAGCCTGATGTCTGGCGTTGGCGATATAGATCCTTATTCTCTGGACGAATATTTGTCTTACGGAGGTTACCACGGTTTATTGAAGGCGTTATGTATGACACCTGCTGACGTGACACTAGAAGTCGCTCAATCGGGTTTATTGGGGCGCGGAGGGGCATATTTTCCAACATCAAGAAAGTGGGAGACCGCGCGCAATACGGATTCGCCGGAAAGATTTTTGGTAGTAAATGCTGAGGAAGGTGAACCAGGCCTTTTTAAGGATAGACATATATTAGAAGGGATGCCTCATCGATTGTTGGAAGGAGCATTGATAGCTGCATACGCTAGCGGATGTTCAAAATGTTATGTTTATGTCAATGCGGAGGCCAATTTGTCATCAGCAAGGCTTTCTGAAGCTATTCGCTTAGCTCAAGCTACTGGATTGATCGGAAACCATATATTAGGGTCTGATTTTAATTGTACTGTTGAATTGAGGATAGGAGCAGGTGGCTATGTTTGCGGGGAAGAAACCACGCTAATAAATACAATGGAAGGTGTCAGGCGTGAACCGAGATTAAAACCGCCGTTTCCAGTTGAGTCTGGGCTTTTTCAGAAACCTACAGTAATAAATAACGTTGAAACGTTGGCAAATGTTCCTGCCATATTGTTGAACGGGGCGACGAGTTTCGCTCAGATAGGATTACCAGAAGCCACTGGAACAAAGCTTTATAGTCTTAGTGGTTCCGTTTGTCGTCCTGGCCTTATGGAATTACCTATGGGAGCTACACTTCGCCAAATCGTGGTTGATGTTGGTGGAGGGAACCTCCCTGAGAAATCAGCAAAACTATTGGCGGTTGGAGGTCCTTCCAGTGGAGTGTTGCCCATCTCTGAAATTGATACGCAAATGAAACCCGGCTGGTTGCACGAAAGTGGTGTAGTTATGGGGGGAGGCGGGGTAATTGTTCTGGATGAAGAAGTTCCAGTAAAAGAGGTTGTTAGGTCTCTTGCTCAATATAACGCTTCAGAATCTTGTGGTAAATGCACACCTTGCCGAGAAGGTACACCTAGGGTGGTCGAGATGCTATCGCAGTTAGAAGAAGATGACGATTCTACAAAGACTATCCAAGACTTAGAGTTACTGTCTGATATCTTAGCGGGAGCTTCTTTGTGCGGATTAGGGCAGATGGCCGGAAATGTCGTGAAAAGTGGTCTCTATTTTTTTAGAGATGAATTGACTGGTAAAAAAGAAAAGATGTGACAAGATGAAGTGTAATGGAACTCATATACAGTAAAGAGGTCAAGGTTATCGGAATGATTGGCGTTGTGAAAGAGGCGTCTATTAATTCGGGAGCCAGTTTAAGTGTTTTTGGTGGAGGTATAAATCCTGGCGGTGAGGTATTGCCTGGGATAGACCCTGATTATATAGCAGAATTTGCTGTGACTCATGAGAAATCTGATTTTGATATGGTTTTGACAGGATATTCTTCTAGTACTCCGGATGGTTTTGAGGTTGCAGGCTATGCTGCATCAAAAACTGAAAAACTGGGTTATTTGATAGCTCATAGGCCTGGGTTCGTTGCACCTACACTGGCTGCCAGAAAGATTGCGACACTTGATCAACTTACCAAGGGTAGGATTGCTGTACATATTATATCTGGGGGCAGCGATATAGAGCAGAGACAGGATGGTGACTGGTTGGACCATGACTCCCGTTATAGGCGTACTGACGAATATATTTCTGTACTTAAAGATATTTGGTCAGGAGTAGAACCGTTAGATCGTGAAGGCGAATTTTATTCCTATAATGGTGCTATGAGCACGGTTTCTTGCTACCAGCAACCGCGTGTGCCTTTGTTTTTCGGAGGAGCTTCATCTGCGGCTTTAGATATCGGAAGTAGGCAAGCTGATTTTTATGCTTTTCTTGGAGAACCTTTAGACGTTATTAAACAGCGGATAATTGATATTAGAAAGCGTGCCAAGCAGCATAGCAATGATATTAGATTTAGCATATCATTCCGGCCAATCATAGGACGAACTGAATCCGAAGCGTGGGAGAAGGCATATGACATACTTGATAGAATCAAGAGTGCGACTCAAGGGAAAATAGCACCTGGGGAATCTGCACGCGCCCAATCTATGTTATCAAAGAGGTTAGTTGAATTTGCAAAGGAAAAAGATATATACGATAAACGATTATGGATGCCGATTGCTTATGCCAGCGGAGGAGCAGGAAATACAACTTGTCTAGTAGGTACGGTAAGTCAAGTAGTAGATTCACTAATGGAATATTACAAAGCAGGGTGTACGGCTTTTATACTGAGAGGGTTTGACCCTATAGTTGATGCACTTGAATATGGAAAACACTTGATTCCTTTATTACGTAATCAGGTCGCTGCTCTCAACAAATCGAAATCATAACTAATTATGTGATTGAAGATATGACAATACACTTAATTCTAGATGGGCAAAAAGTTGATATAGAAGAAGGTCAATCGGTACTGGATGTTATCAACTCGTCTGGAACCTATATCCCCCAATTGTGCAAAGATCCCGATATGAAACCGATCGGCGCCTGCCGTACGTGCATAGTGGAAATCGAAGGTGTTCGAGGTATGCCGGCATCATGTTCAACACCTGCTATCAACGGGATGGTGGTGGACACCAATAGCTCCGGAGTTGAGCGAATCCGAAAAGGAATATTGGATTTAACCCTTGGCATGGTTCGAGACGATATAGATCTAGGTCAACTTAAACAGGCGTCTGATAAGTATGGATTGTCATCTACCACGTGGGCGACTCGAGATAGGGAGGAATCTGATACTAGCAACCCAGTCTTTGATATTAGTATGGACGCCTGCATATTGTGCGCTAGATGCGTTAATGCTTGTCAAGACTCACATCAGTTTATTGGTGCGATAGATCACTTGGGTACCGGGACTGGAAGCAGAATTGGCACATTTATGGATAAGCCTCTGGTGGAGTCTATATGTACTACTTGTGGCCAGTGTCTTTCAGTTTGTCCCACAGGGGCTATCCATTTAAAGTCCGCAGTACCTGTGGAAATACGCTCGAAAGAAACATTACCTGTTTTAAATCCTGTATCTTCAACGTGCCCCTATTGTGGTGTGGGGTGCGGAATACAAATATCAACTGATGCTGACGAGAATATCATAGAGGTGTTCGATGATCCAGATAATTTGTCCAGTGTGGGGATGTTGTGTGTTAAAGGCAGATTTGGGCAGGGCTTTGTAACGCATTCTGATAGATTGAAGGAACCATTAATTCGTCGGGACGGAGTCTTAATGCCGGCTACATGGGAGGATGCTTTAGATCTGATCGCTAGTAGGTTGATTGACTATCTAGGAGGCGCTTTTGGAACTCTGTGTTCTGCCAAGGCAACTAATGAGGATGGATATGTGCAACAAAAGTTTTCCAGGTTGATAATGCAGAGCAATAATATCGATCATTGCACGCGTCTATGCCATTCTCCATCGGTTGAGGCAATGTTGGATTCTTTAGGTAGTGGTGCGACAAGCAATTCATATACTGATTATGAAGATGCACGCTGCTTGGTAGTAATCGGTTGTGATCCAACTTCTAACCATCCTGTAGCGGCATCGAGGATGCGTAGAGCAATAGTCGAACGGGGAGCGAAACTGATTGTCATAAACCCTCGTCGAATAGATATGTGTGATTATGCAGATATTTGGCTTCGGCCTATGCCCGGCACTGATGTCGCATTACTCAATGGGATAGCTAATGTCATTATAAAAGAAGGGTTACTGGATCGTTCTTTTGTTATGGACAGGACTGAAGGTTATGAGGCTTGGTGCAAGATTATTCAAGAATATAGCCCGCAGAAAGTTGAAGATATTACTGGTATAACACAGCAGGATCTGATAGATGCTGCTAGAACTTATGCCAATCCACCTCCGACTCGATCAGGTCCAGGACTAGAAACAGGAGGTTCTTGCCTAATCTGGGGGATGGGCATCACTCAGCACACAAATGGCACGGCGAACGCTCATGGGTTACTGAACTTGGCTCTGGTTTCCGGGCAGATAGGGAAACGTGGGGCTGGAATATCTCCGCTAAGAGGTCAAAATAATGTGCAGGGATGCGGAGATTCAGGATGTTTGCCTGACAGTTTGCCTGGATATCAGGGCTTGCGGCCTGAATCGATACGAAAATTCGAAGATGCGTGGGGGCAAAATCTTCCGAGTACAAAAGGGCTTGTCGTCACCGAAATGGTTGAATCGATAGGAAAATCCGAAGGGATTAAGGCCATGTATATTACTGGCGAAAATCCCCTGCTGAGTGAGCCAGATCTTAATCATGCTGAAAAAATGTTTGCGCAGTTGGATTTTCTTGTCGTTCAAGATATTTTTCTTCACGAAACGGCACAGATAGCTGATGTGGTATTACCGGCTGTCAGCTATGCTGAGAAAGATGGAACATTTACTAATAGTGAGAGACGGGTGCAGAGGATTAGACAGGCGATCAACCCCATAGGTCAAGGTAGAGCCGATTGGGAAATAATTTCCGAATTGGGAGTCAGGGTTAGTGAGAAATTGGGATTAGGTTTAGAAGCCCAATTTCGTTATAAAAATCCTGAGCAAATATTCTCAGAAATGGCTGGCTTAACACCAATAATATCTGGTATAAATTACAAGCGTATTCAGAAATCTGGAATCCAGTGGCCATGCCCTGATGTTGATCACCCAGGGACCGAATTCTTATATGAAAAGACATTCCCCAGAGGTGACCGAGCTAAATTTGTGCCTTTCGAACAAGGGCCTATCGCTGCAGAACGTCCCAATAAACGTTTCCCAATTATGCTTAATACTGGCCGAGTTCTTTACCATTGGCATGGAGGGACTATCACCCGTAGAGTAGTTAATTTAATGGCTCGATCACCAGAATTACAGGTATCAGTAAGCCCTGCGGATGCGGAGAAGTACGGCCTGGTGGATGGACAAAACATTAAAGTAACTTCGCGACGTGGAGAGCTAACAGGAATAGCTTTGGTTACTGACAAAATGCGGGAAGGAGAGATCTTCATCCCATTTGTTAAGCTATCCGAGTCGGCAGCTAATTTCTTGACCAATGCTGCTTATGATCCTACGTCAAAAATACCCGAATACAAGGTGTGCGCTGTTAATATTGAACGCGCCCAGTCGAGCAACGTTTAAACTTCTAGCTAATCTCCTACTACTGCAGGAGAAGTAGTATTGACCTTTTCGGGCCACCACGGGTCAGGATATTCAGTCCATAAGTTTTTAACGGCAGGCATTACTTCCTTGGCGAAGAGCTCGGTATTCTTGAGGGTAAGTTCTTTTGGCATACTGCCTATATGCAACAAACACATCAAATGTCCGACTCTGAGCATCTTTGCTGCTTCTACAAGTTGGTCACGAACGGTTTCAGGACTGCCAGCTATTACATGTCCTTGCTCAATAAAGTCTTTCCATTCTAGTTCTCCCGCTGCTTTCTGTGCTTCTTCCCCTATTTGAGGGCGAATTGATTCTCTAATGGAATTGATCGATCTATAGCCAGGAGCTTCAGCATAAGGAGGGTGTATTCGTAACATTTTACGGTAGAAGTATTTTACGTGTTCTGCGTATTCCTGTTCTGCAGATTGGTCAGTCTCAGAAACACATACAAGCTGCAAAAACCCTAGTCTATGAGGGTTATCGTCTAGTCCTCGCTCTGCTACGCGGTCCCAGAATCCGTTGACTACTCTTAATCCTCTGAGATAACCAAAATAACTTAGGTAACAATAGACGTAGTTCCTATCTAATACCCAATCCCATGTTTCCAGGCTGCCACTTCCCGGTATCCAGACTGGCGGATGAGGTTGTTGAAGAGGGCGAGGCCATATATTTACATAACGTAGTTGATTGTATTTACCATTGAATATAAAGGGTTCACGGTTACTCCAGGCCTTCATAATCAGGTCATGAGCTTCAGAGTGCTTTTCCCTTAGTGTAATGGGAGTTTGCCCATATGAAAGTGTAGTGTCCATAGATGTTCCGACGGGGAAACCAGCGACTAAGCGCCCTTTGCTCATAACGTCAAGCATGGCCATTTCTTCGGCCACTCTAACTGGCGGTTGATATAACGCTAGGCTGTTTCCTAATACTATTAGGGCGCCGTTTGAGGTAGTTCTGGATAACACCGAAGCAATTAAGTTTGGCGAAGGCATTAATCCGTAAGCGTTATTATGGTGTTCGTTAACGCAAACACCATCAAATCCGACTGTGTCCGCAAATTGGAGTTCTTCCAAGTAGTCGTCATAATAGTCTTGGCATCTTTCGGGATCAAACAGACTGTTGGGGGCATCTACCCATGCACTATGATAATTTTCCTCGAAATCACTAGGAAGATCTTGGTACGGCATAAGGTGGAAGAAACAGACTTTCATATTATTGCACCTCCAAGTTGCTGATTGAGAATCATAGCATACTAATCAATGTCTCGGCGATTTAGTCTACTCTAGGATAAAGCCTTTGTATCCTTTTTCAGCGCATTCATCTCGTATTGCTCGCATTGCTGGCGCACTGTCTGGGCTGGTTAATAGTACTCGGGCTTTTCCGGGTATATTGGCTCCTACATACCAAGAATTTGCCTCTGCTCCCTGAGTCCGCAAAATCCCAGCCCCATCTTCATTAACATGCCTAACCCAGGCATCTTCGGATTCTATAGTCGGGTGGATACGGTTATAATTTTTGTCTTGTACCCAGCGAATAGTTTTAGATACCCAGTCAATTAGTGCTTCCGCTGCCCTAGGGAAGTTGCCCACTGAGGCTGAGTTGACTGTAAATAGATTTGGGAATCCTGTGCTGGTTACGCCCATAAATGTACGGGGACCGCCTGCAAATTTCTCGCTGAGTATCTCTCCCCCAATACCATGAATGTTGATTTTATTTAGTGATCCGGTAACTGCATCATAGCCTGTGGCGAATATTAATACATCCACTTCGTATTCTGACTCGGAGGTGAGTACTCCTTTTGAGGTTATCCTTTCTATTGGTGCTCTTTTCACATCTACCAGTGATACATTGTCTTGGTTATATACTTCGTAGTAACCGCTTTCGCATGGAAGCCTTTTAGATCCAAACATGTGGTCTTTCGGTACCAACATTTCCGCTACTATTGGATCATTTATTCGCTCCCTGATTTTATTTCGCACAAATTCTGCGTAGTCCTCGTTGGCCGGACCAGGGAGCATAACGTCATAGAAATTCGCGAGCCATTTAGCAAACCCACCCTGTAGCCACAATCGTTCATATTGTTCTGTACGTTCTTGTGGTGAGACATCCATCGCCGATCGTGGGTCAAATTTGTGCATAAACGACCCTGCGCTTTCACTACACATGCGGAATATTTCAGGGTAATTGGCTTTAATTTGCTTTTGGGTTTCAGAGTCAATCGTACTGTTCCGTAGAGGCGCACAGAAGTTGGGGGTCCTTTGGAAGACTGTTAAGTGTCCTACTTCTTTTGCTATTTCGGTGATTAGTTGTACGCCGCTG
>VFFT01000113.1 GCA_009392775.1 SAR202 cluster bacterium
TGGGTGGGGCCGGTTCAAATAGGTTGTCACTGGGATCTCCTCTAGAGTTGTAACAGTTAGCTGGGCTATATCCTAAAGTTGAACAGTACTTGGGTCAAGAAGACAATCTGATTTTTTTATGGAACTTGATCTAGAGACTTCTCATTGTTGTACCAGAAAATCATAGTGATACCGGCTACTAATATGCACATCATATCGCCGACTACCCATAGACTTAGACCCCCAATTTGTTGGTCTAGCATGGGAGCCAAGGCAAAAGGTTGAGGAAATTCGTAGTAAGATTCATATAGTAGACTGCGAGAGAATGTGATGATTGCTCCTAGAAGAGTGTTTGGTAGTACTAACAGTCCTAGGAATAAGACTCTGAGCCCATAATGAAGTCTAGACCTGTGAGGTTTAGGGTCTATCACTATCCACCAGAATAATAATCCTGAGAACAGCATGGAAAAATGCATGAATTCGTGGAAAACGTCGTTTCGTACCGCTAAGTTGTGCAGAAACGGAACCTGCCACATATACAATGAGCCCATAAAAATTACTGACGTAAGTACAGGGTTTGTAATTTTAAAATAAAGAATTCTTATGAGTCCGTTTCCTACGGTAGGCCTGACTATATTCATTAGAGCCCACCTGGGCATTCCTCTCAGTATAGGAGTTAGTGGTGCTCCTAATAGTATTAGTAGGGGGCCGATCATTCTGAGGAGTAGATGTTGAACTTGATGAATAGAGAATTGATGCTCAGCTAGAGGGTCTATTGGAGATTGTAGAGCTATAAAAACACATGCCAGACCTGAAAAAAAACATGTTTTCTGCCAAATATTGATTGGATGGCTAGGATTGTTCCATCTCCTTAACCCATTCACGTATATATAAGCAACTACTAATAAAATAAGGCTTGGGAATGGATTGTTGCTCCAAGCAAGAAGTAGGTTGTCTCCTGGTTCGATCCCACCATGAGCGTATGCCTTAGAACTATTGAGGAACATACATGTGGATAATGATAGGAGACCTGCTACAAGGTAGTATGGTTTAACTCGCATTAATGTTTTCTCGGGCTTTCATACTTCTCCGAATACTGAAAGTCGCGTACACTGTAGCTCCAATCAATACCACGAATACTCCTATAAATACTAGGCTACCTGACTGGGAGAGTCGGGGGCGCGGGATGGTTTGGGACGGTACCTGAATGGCCACTCGGCCAAGTGGACTCATCACATCTATGCTCATTTCCCAGACACCAGGCCCTTCTAATTGAACTCTCGCGGTGTATTTAGCAGGCGTGAGCGGATTGTTCAAGGCGTTGGCCCAGCCTCTGTGCCCATTTGTAGCATGGGTTCCCCATATCAGGACCCTAGCGTCTGAAACTGCAGAGTGATCCAATACATTGCTGACTATGATCGTGTAATCCACGGTTCCTAAGGATAAATGAGAGGGGTCTGCTTGGATATTCAGTATGTATGGCCCAGCCTCTGTTTTATAAGGCCTTGATTCAGTAAACTGACCATGTATTACCGTTGGTGTGACCAGAATTAGTAAAGCTATTAGTGGAAACGCTAGTTTATAAAGCATCTGTAGGAATATTATTTAACATTGTCTCGTCTAGTGCAACTATTGGTGGTGATGACTGGTTTACGAGATCAGTGTGACAATAGTAAACCAGCCATCACAAATACTATAACTGGAAGGTTTTCTTCCAAATTCCGGGTGAACCTGGAGCGTGGATCATAGCGTCTCGCATTGCTGGGTTTTTGGGGTTTATGTCTCGTTGCTGTTCCCACTCAGATTGTTCTGATACTCGTTCGTTTTCAAATTCGTAGACAACTGCGTAAGACGGAGCTCCTTTAACACATTTCCATCGCCTGCCTCTGATACATCCTGGTACTTTTTCATAGTTCGGAACATATACTGTGCTGTACCATTCATTCCATTCGTCTTCTTTGCCAGAAACGGGGTCCATGCGTCCGATTTGTAGTGCAGGGGCCATGTCAGAATTTGATATGGAATCATCTAAGGACTGTGGATGTATCATCTCATATACGTTATTAATCATGTTAGTCCCAATGATTCTAGGGCCTATTCGTTGCGCCCACTCTGAAGGGCTTCTTTGGGTCCATGCGTCACTATCAGTAACAGAAGAGTTTTCTAATTCGTAGCAAGCCAGATGTTTTGGGCCGCTTTTCACCGCTTCGTATCGTGCTGCGTTCAGTACTCCTGGAATAGAAGTAATCTCTGGGATATGTTCTTCGTTATACCATTTGTTGAATTCATCTTCATATTGTTCGGGCACATCTACCCATACCATTAAGAGTCCGGTTCCTTTCTTGTTAGTCAATCTGATGCCTCCTTATTTCTTAAATCTGGTCATATTACCTGTTAATTAGCCGACGGAAACTTTGGGGTCCGCTTTTCTTTTATTGCACTTAGTCCTTCTTGGATATCTGGGCCAAAGAAGCCAATTGCTTCGGCGAGTAGTGAATAATCAAATGGCCCCTGACCTGATTGTCTAAGCCATTGGTTTAAAGAGTGTTTGGTATATCGTATCGCTGGCTGGGAACTATGGGACAATTTTCTCGCTATGTCCATGGCGGTGTCCATTAGAGTTTCATGAGGTACCGCCCTGCTGACAAGACCAATGCGTTCTGCTTCTGATCCATCAAGAAAATCACAGGTTAACAAGTAGTATTTGGCTTTGGCCATGCCGCATAATAGTGGCCAAATCATAGCGGCATGGTCTCCTGCTGCAACTCCTAGGCGGGTATGTCCATCTGTGATGCGAGCTTTTTCTGAAGCAATTGAAATGTCTGCTAGTAATGCAACGGCTAATCCAGCCCCTACTGCTACCCCATTTATTGCGGAAATCACTGGTTTGTCCAAGTTCATTAGATTGTATACGATGTCCCCCGCTTCCTTGGTATTCTGAGCTATCACTGCTGGATTGCCTATTGCAGCTTCGATCATCTCAAAATCACCGCCTGCTGAAAAAGCATTTCCTGATCCTGTTATTACGGCTACTTTCACTGAGTCATCATTGCCAATGTCGAGCCATATCTTGCTCAGCTCATAATGCAGTTGGAAATTGGCTGAATTTAGTGATTCCGGTCGATTCATAGTAATTAAAGCGACCCCATCAAGCACCTTGATTTCTAGGTGTTCGTAATTTGAATAATCCATTTATATTATCCTTATGTGATTTCTAGATAATTCCCCATTGCCTTACTCGCTCCAACATGGTTCTTGCAGTTTGTTCATGTGCTATGTCGACCATGTCTCCAGCATAGGTGACTACTGCGCTACCTTGGCCTCTTTGTGAGTCCATAGCTTGCAACAACCCTTGCCAGTACGAAATTTCTTCTTTGCTAGGAGTAAATACTTCGTTCACTATAGGGACGTGGGACGGGTGTATGAGATGCATTCCTGTGTATCCTAGTTGGCGAAGCTGCATTGCTAGGCCTCGTAACCCGTTTAGATCATGAATATCGAACCACCCTCCGCTAATTGGGAATTCTATTCCTGCAGATCGGGAATCGACTAGCACTTTAGATTTTACAAAGAGCGTCTCCATGCCCTCGGGCGTCCATTGGTAGCCAATAGATCGCGAAGTGTCCCCGCCTTTGCCTCCACTACCCCCCATATGGGCTACTCGATTAGAGGCCATTGCTATGTCGTATGCTTGCCTAATCCCGTGGACTGTTTCTAGGGCTGGGTCAATACAAATTGAGCCAATTTCCATATGGTTTTTTCTTTCAAAGAAGCGGAGTAGTGTGTCTACTTCTATCACATCGGCTGGGTTTTCAACTTTCGGTAGTAAAACTCCATAGAGGTTAGGTGAAGTCACAGCCTCTAGGTCAAGCCCTGTTAGGCCGGTCTCTAACCGGTTTACTCTTACAAAAAGGGTGACACCCTCAGAGCCCAGTTTTTCAACTGCATTCTTTACCAGATTGCGAGCTGATTCCTTTTCGTTCTCCGGGACAGAATCCTCTAGATCAAGGATTAGTGCATCAGATCCATATTTAGGGGCCTTTAGCATCAAATCTTCTCGGTTTCCAGGGACGAACATAACTGACCGTAAAGGTTTGCTTGTGAAGCGCATTGTAGTAACTCCCTATCAGTTTTTATCAGGATTCCTATCCCGAATTAATTCTAATCGAATAACTTAAAAAAAGTTGCAAACACTAGGTTTTCAATCTCTAGAGCATCTGTGGGCTTTTGGGATAGTGATTCGTTTTGTGTCAGTTCTAATCTACGGCATATATCCGAGATTTCTACGTTGTTCATGTTTGTTATAAATGATCTGCATCTTCGGCTGTAATTAGCTATGGTTTCTTCTGGTTCAGGTGTAAGTCCAGCTGATAGTCCCTTATGCATGTCTCCAAGATCTATAAATCTCCGTACTGGCAGGTCGTCTACTTCATCGATAATTCGGGATGCCTGGTCGGCTGATCTCCTGTGCCGGCGTACTGCTTCTACTAAGAAGGCTCGATTTAAATTAAGGACATTGTTGCCTACGAGGTAGTATTGTCCGATTGTGTTTTGAAATTCTAACAGTGCTTCCGATATGGGTATACCAGTGTTAGATTTGGCCACAGGTTTTCTGCTGAATTCTGGTTCGGACATGGCGTCGTGTTGACCCTGCAGGCTTATTTCGATGTCGTATTTTTCAGGTTCTGACTTCTGACCGATAATTAGTAGTGATATCTTGGATATCAAGTCTGACCAGCAATCCGGACCTGTAGTGGTTAGACCTAGGACCACGTAGCCTTTATTGGGTGATATGTATTCGCGTGTTGTCATGTAACTCTCAATCTTTAAAACTTCAGGGTTCCCGAGCGAACGTGATGCCTAGGATGTACAACCACCCTGTTTCGCATGCTTGTGTTATGGACCTGACCATTCAAATTGGCTAAACAATCCATGTTTGCCTCGGTTAGACCACTGTAATCCATGTGACTCTATGTCGAGATTAGATTTGCCTACAGTGTGTAGTGGTCCATGAATGACGTTGAATAGGTTGCTAAGAGTTACATTTTGGTCATCGGCTGAGGTAAGTGCTTCAACCAGCAAATTGGCGGATTCCCCTGCACTTAAGGCCCGAGTTTTCTGTGTCTTAGTATAGTTGAAAGAAGTCTTTTCTATCGCGATAGGGCTTGAGTTTACATAAAAGCGAGCCAGTTTTGACCACGGGCCACCCCCAGACCCCGACAATATGGATTTTAAAGCGTCTTCCTGATTTGTGTTGGACTGATCGTCTATATATATTACAGTTTCCCAATTGCCATCGAACATGCTAGGCCCAGGGGAATGAGCAATAACCATCGCATTTAGACCAGATATGTCGATGGACCCGTAAATGCCTTTTTCTACGTGGATACCCCAAGCGCCATCACAGTTTCCATTAGTGCTGTTTTGCCTGAATGCAATATGGCACGGGCAAATTAGATTGCAATTGCAACCTTCAAACAAATCTCCCGAGGCTGTCCATTTAGGTATTGTCACAATATATTGTATCCAATAATCATCGTTCTAAATTATGCCGTCAGATTTCAATTGGTCTATCTCTTGTTTATTGTATCCAAGTGTATCAGTGAGTATGCTTAATGTGTTCATGCCGAGTGTTGGTGCTCCGTCTAATTCTGGAAGTGGACCTGATGAAAATTGAACTGGCCACCCGGAGCCTATTCCTGGAACTACGCTAGATGTTGAGCCGTTTCTGAGAGGCACAAGAGTTCCGCGTTCATAGAATTGTTGATCAACCATGACTTCTTCAATAGATCTGACTGGACCGCAGGGTACATCTGCGTCTTCCAATATTTTGAGGGCCTCGGACCGAGTAAGCGTTTTTATGCGGTTCTGTATGATGCGGCGAGCTTCCGCGACGTTTGTTATTCGCATGGTATAAGTAGCAAATTCAGGATCATTAGCGTATTCCGCGAGTCCTATACCTTCGCATAGACGTTGCCATTGAGCATCGCTAGCGGCTGTAATAATTATCTCTGAGTCCAATGTTTTGTATAAGCCTGTAGGTCCGCCTCTGCTATTATTGCCTGTTCTAAGCTTGATTCCATTAGCTAAGTCTTCTTCCAGATTCTCCATGAATATAAGAGATGTCAGTGTGTCCATCATGGATACATCCAAGTATTGACCTTGACCGGTTTGATCCCTGTGACGTAGAGCTGACATAATTGAGTAAGCAGCAAATAAAGGTGTCACAAGATCTCCGATATAAAACCCAACTTTGGTAGACGGTCCATCCTCTGCTCCGTTTATGTCCATTAGCCCGCTCATACCCTGGATCTGAGGGTCATGGGCTGGCTTATTTGAATATTGCCCTGATTGTCCATATCCGGAGATGGAGCAGTATATTATTTTCGGATTAACACTCGACACATCATGGTACCCTAGGCCGAGACGCCCCATCGACCCTGGTGAGAGATTCTCTATGACCAAGTCTGATTCCTTGGCCAGGTCTAAAAATACAGATTTGCCTTTTTCTGTTTTTAAGTCAATAGTCATGCTTTTTAGACCCTGACTGCGTTTTATAAATCGAGTTGATATATCTTGTGGTGTAATGGGATCAGGGTTTACTCCCTCTGGCCCCGCAAATGGACCATTGCCCCTGACTGGGTCTCCTTTTTCCGGAACTTCTATCTTTATAACCTCAGCTCCCATACGGGCTAAATTCATGCTGAGATAAGGACCTGCCAAGAATACGGTGACGCTTAGTACTCTTATATCTTTGAGTGGCTGCATTTAATCTCCAGTAACTGTATGTTAGTTAGTATTCGGTAGGTGCTCAATTTCCTCTAGGCAGTATACATCTGAAAAACCTTGCATGTCTTTGTGATGTCAACAGTTTGGAGTAAGGACTATTTGGAACCGTTATGATACAATTTCCACCTCTGGACCTGAGTTCAGAGAACCAAAAACCAGAGGTGCTAAATGTCTAATGTAGTGCTTTCGAATACGGACTATTCTGTAATAGGCAGTAGGCCAATACGGCCTGACGGAGCTGATAAGGTGACTGGAAGGGCCCAGTACGGTGCGGATTTTCAGATGTCCGGACTGCTGTACGGGAAGGTTCTGAGAAGCCCTTATGCCCATGCTCGTATAAAATCAATTGATACGACAAAAGCTGAGGCCTATCCAGGTGTAGTTTCTGTTGTAACTGCTAAGGATATACCCACGGTACAGAGAAATAGGCCTGAAGGCGGATTTACTCCAAACGAAAATGTTTTGGCCGTTAGTAAAGCGTTATACAAAGGACATGCTATAGCAGCAGTATCAGCGGTTAATATTCATGTAGCGGAAAGTGCCATAGCCCTTATAGACGTCGATTATGAAG
>VFFT01000114.1 GCA_009392775.1 SAR202 cluster bacterium
TGGTGATTTTGCGACTAATTTGCCTTTGAGATTGTCACGCTCTACTAGTTTGAAGCCTATGGAACTAGCACAACGATTAGTTGAGACAATTCCCATTGGAGCCGAGATTTCAAGCGTTGAGGCTGCTGCTCCAGGTTTTGTTAATTTCTCTCTGGATGATAAATGGGTTAGAGAACAGGTGGATGTTGTAAGAGAGTCAGGACCTTCCTTCGGAAATGTTTCTCTTGGAAATGGGACCAGAACTATGGTTGAGTTCGTTAGTGTTAATCCTACTGGACCCGTACACGTTGGCCATGCTCGTGGAGCTGTTCTGGGAAGTGTGTTAGCTAATATATTGTCTGCAGCTGGCTTTGACGTTTCCCGAGAATATTATGTCAACGATGCGGGTAGCCAGATGGAGGCTTTTTATAGATCTGTTCATGCGAGATACCGAGAAGCTATTGGTCTTGATAGCGAATTTCCGGAGAACGGGTATCGTGGCGAGTATATCGCGGATATCGCCGGTGACATTTTACAAGAATACGGAAAAAAATTTGCGGATATTGAAGTATCAGATGCAATTAAAGAAGTGGGGAGTATTGGCCGTGAGAAAATGGTGTCCGTCATTGCATCTGATTTGGAGCAAATTGGCGTAAGCTTCCAGAATTGGTTCAGTGAACATTCTCTCTATGATGATAATGAATACGATAAGGCTATGCAGATATTGAAGGATCAAAACTATCTCGTAGAGAGAGAAGACGCATTGTGGTTTGCCTCTACGCTTTTGGGAGAAGATAAAGATAATGTGGTTGTCAGGTCTAATGGCGAGCCAACCTACTTTGCTTCGGATATCGCATATCACTACAATAAGTTTGCTTCTCGGGGCTTTGACAAGGTTGTAAATATTTGGGGAGCTGACCATCAAGGTCATGTGACTCGGATGAAAGCTGCAGTTAAGGCGTTAGGTCTTAATGAAGACGATCTTACGATCCTGATATCTCAACTCGTTACTTTGAAACGAGGCGACGAAGTAGTACGTGCTTCAAAGCGTACTGGAGATTTCGTAACTCTTAATGAATTAGTTGAGGAAGTTGGTTCTGATGCCTGCCGGTATTTCTTTTTGGCTAGGTCTGCTACCAGCCAAATGGAATTCGATCTTGAGTTAGCAAAGAAAGAATCGTCTGAAAACCCTGTCTATTATGTACAATATGCCCACGCAAGAAATGTTAGCATTTTAAACCTAGCTAGGTCGCAGAATATCGATTGGTCACTGGGTGATGTTCAGTTACTGACAGATCCTAATGAATTGAATCTGGTGAGGACTATCCTGAGATTGCCGGAACTAGTCGAATATATGGCAGATAACCTAGAACCTCATCATTTGCCTCATTACGCCATGGAATTAGCGATAGCATTTCATTGGTTCTATGAGAATTGCCGGGTGATATCTGCCAAGAAAGAAGATGATCAGATGACTCTATCCCGGCTGAAGTTAGTTGAAGCATCACAGATTGTTCTCAAGAGAACCTTAGAGTTAATGGGGATGACTGCTCCCGAGCGTATGTAGCCTCATTTCTAATTGTAAAAAGTACTTTCTCTGGCCATCAGTTAGCCTTGAATTAGCTCATTCGTAGGGTTATTATTGATGCTAAATCTCATTGTTCGGCTTCCATCTTTGAAAGGTTACAACAAGTCACAACTGCTCTCATTTCGGGACGATCAAGATTCTTTAATTCTCTTTTGTGCCTTGTCTTGTTGAATGCGAATACTCGTTAGAATTACATTAATGGCTTGGCGATATAAGGTTCGCCTCATACTGGCTTATATAGCTTTCGCAGCTGCAATCGCTTTCGCCCTTCTAGTACCACGGATTTTCGGGGACTCCATAGATTCTTTGGTGCTCGTCGAGGATGGAGCTGTTGTCCCCCAGGATGTAGCAATGTGGGGAATTGGAGGGCTCTTCTTTATGGCGGCGCTATTACTGGGCGCTAGCCTGATGAGAGGGTTCTCAGATTTTGGGCGCACATATGCTACGGATTCTTTGTCTCAAAAAGTTGCCTATGACATTAGAAATCTTTTGTATGACAAGCTCCAGCATATAAGTTTTGCTTATCATGACAAAGAACATACGGGAAATCTCATGTCGAAAGCTACATCCGATGTTGAGTCTATTCGCAGGTTTATCAATTTAGGTCTAGTTCGATCTCTAGATGTGATTGTTAGACTGATAGCAATAGTCGGCATACTGATGTTCTTGAACTGGAAACTTGCGCTGCTTAGTTTGATCTTTGTCCCGTTTGTAATTTTAAGATCGGCTATTGTTTTGAGACGACTGAGAAGGATGTGGCTCCATGTACAGGAGATCATGGGTGAAACGGTCACAGTGCTTCAGGAAAACCTTGTTGGCGTAAATGTAGTCAAGGCGTTTGCATCTGAAGACTATGAGATCCGGAAATACGCTGCTAAGGCTACTGAGCTTAGAGAAGAATATTTCCTAACAGAAAGACTCCAAGGTATAAATAGTGCATGGATGACGTTTTATTTTACATTCGCGTTGGGAGTAGTCCTTTGGTTCGGTGGATGGGAAGTGGTACGAGGTAATCTGACGGCCGGTGGTTTAGCGCAGTTTGTGTTATACATGAATCAACTGACCTTCCCTATCAGACAATCGGCTCAGGTTATTAATAGTTTTTCTAGGGCTATCTCTTCTGGGCAAAGGATATTCGAAGTTTTGGACGCCGATTCTCCTGTGGAAGAGCGCCCTGATGCCCGTGTGTTAACCAGGTCAGAAGGTAAAGTAAGGTTGCAGGATGTATCTTTCTCATACGATGAACGAATTCCTGCTCTTAAGCATATCGACATAGGAGCTGAGCAAGGTCAAATAACGGCTATCTTAGGTTCTCCTGGCAGCGGTAAAAGTACTATCGTAAACCTACTGCCCAGATTCTACGACGTTACTGAGGGCAGCATAACTATAGATGGGAACGATATACGTGAATTCACTCTTGAGTCGTTGCGAAGGAACGTCGGTATTGTTCAGCAAGATGTCTTCTTATTCAGTGCTACGATTAGAGATAATATCGCCTACGGTGTTGCCAACGCTACAGAAGACGATGTTATAAACGCTGCGAAAATAGCCCAGCTGCATGAACATATAATTAGCCTACCCCAGGGATATGACACGTGGGTCGGAGAACGTGGTTCCACCCTGTCTGGTGGGCAACGTCAGAGACTTTCTATTGCAAGAACCGTATTGATTAATCCTCCAGTATTAATTTTGGATGATTCTACCTCTAGTGTTGATGTAGAAACTGAAAGACTTATACACAGGGCTATGATAGACGTTATGAAAGGAAGAACGACTTTTGTAATTGCCCATAGATTAAGTACTGTAAGAGAAGCTGATCTAATTGTAGTGTTAAAGGATGGAGAGATAGCTGAGCAAGGGACGCATGACGAATTGCTATCTGCTAACGGTATATATCGGGATATATATGATTTACAGCTGAGGCCACAAGAAGAACTGTTGCTCGATGCTGCAATCTCAAACTCTGACGCTGGAGGAGACAATTAAATGAGAGGACACGGCGGCGGAGGGATGCTCAGTGGTCTTAGGGGAACAAACGCAGGTGGTATGCATGCTCCCACTGCAGACAATCTGACTGACGATGAGGCTTTAGGAAAAGTTTACGACAACACCGTTGTAATGAGGCTACTAACATACATAGCCCCCTACAAGAAAGACGCTTTAATGTCGCTCTTTGCAGTTGCTATCTATACGGCTGCCAACGTATGTATACCATTGTTAATAATGCTTGGAATTAATTGGGGTGTTAATAGTGGTAATGTTAACAACCTCCATTTAGTGGGACTAGCCTTTTTTGTAGTCACGTTAGTCCATTTCGGAGCGAACTATTTGCAGTTTGTATACGTGGCCAAGGTAGGCCAGGGAATACTGTATTCTCTGAGAACAGAAATGTTTGATCATTTGCAAGAGTTATCTACGTCGTTTTTCCATAGGACATCGGTTGGCAGAATAATGTCTCGTAGCCTTAGCGATGTTAATCAGATACAAGAAACTTTTGAGTTGATCGTTGTGGCGTTGGCTGATTTATTAAGCCTATTTGGCATAGTCATTGCTATGCTAATAATAGATTGGCAGTTAGCACTTGTAAGCTTAAGTATTGTGCCGGTTCTGTTCCTGATCTTGGGATATTGGCAAAGATTTGCGAAAAGGTCGTTCATTCGCATTCGGCGCGCGATAGCAATGGTCAATGGAGAGTACAATCAGAATATTACAGGGGTTCGGGTTGTTCAGAGCCTTAACAGGCAAGATGAAAACCTTGCTCACTTTGACGGTCTCAACCAAGAGCATCTTGACGCGAATTTGGAAGCAAGTCGATTTTCCGGCGGACTTCAGCCCACTGTTGAGTTTTTAACAGGGATCGGGATGGGCTTCGGGATTATTTTCGTCGGGGGATTGCTTTTGCAAAGAGGAGAAGTTGAGTGGGGCGTGTTGGTAGCCTTTGCTTTATGGATTCAGAGGTTTTTT
This sequence comes from SAR202 cluster bacterium, assembly GCA_009392775.1. The sequence goes on from VFFT01000114.1 coordinate 4,532, forward strand.
GAGCCCATTCGTCAACTAACAATGCAATACAGTCAATTACAAAGGGCTATGTCTGCTGGAGTTAGAATATTTGAACTCCTAGATGTAGAACCTGAAGTTAAAGATGCTGATGATGCTGGCGATATGCCTCCTTTAAAGGGGGATATTGAATTCAAAAATGTAGATTTCCACTATGTTCCGGGTGTTGAAGTTATAAAAGACGTTAGTTTGAAAATTAACGCAGGTGAAAACGTGGCGTTAGTAGGTTCTACTGGAGCGGGTAAAAGTACTTTTGTGACGTTGGTGCATAGATTTGCTGATGTTACCGGTGGGAGTATTTCTATTGATGGATACGACATTAAAAGCGTAAAACGTAGTTCACTAGTTGGGCAGATGAGCATGGTGTTACAAGAACCCTATCTGTTTTCAGGTACAGTTAAAGAGAATATCCGATATAGTCACGAAGAAGCGTCAGATGATGATATAGCGCGAGCTGCAGAAGCAGTGGGGGCCCACGATTTCATCATGTCACTAGAAGATGGATATGACTCTATACTGGCAGAAAGGGGTATAAATCTAAGCGTAGGACAAAGGCAACTTATTAGCTTCGCTAGAGCGGTAGTTGCTGATCCTAGGATACTCGTCTTGGATGAAGCCACAGCTAATATTGATACGCATACAGAATTGGTCATTCAAGAAGCTCTCAAAAGGGTTCTGGAAGGCCGTACATCCATTGTTATTGCCCATAGACTGTCGACTATAAGGAACGCCGATAAGATAGTCGTCTTAGATCAAGGAAGAATTGCTGAGGTAGGAAAACATGAAGACCTATTATCTCAGAACGGCGTTTATGCAAAGCTCTATGCTATTAATTACGGGCTAAGTAATGGTTCTGAGTCATCAGAGTCGGAAAGCACGGTTTTGTCGCCAGGTGATAACGACTAGATCATTTCCAGAGGCAGCCCTTTTCTGACCTAAGAGAGAGTTTTTGAACGCTTATCAGGTGATCCTTGTGTTGACCGTCTCTTCGCCAAGCTTCTGCTAACCCTTTAGCTATAAGATGTTCGTCTATGCTTTCCCCTGATTCTGTGTATGCATAATAAAGGCGCCTTTGAAAATTATCTGTGGAGCGAGGCCCTTCCTCCACCCTTATACGGTTCCCTGATAATTTTCTAAGTTCGGTTTTAGCCTCGCCGTAACAAGGTTCTCCTATTTCGGGAGCGTCTATTCCGAACAGTCGAATCCTGCCTTCACTACTGTCGATAGTATCTCCATCAATAGTTTTGCCTACCGTCACTGGTCGACAGGCGGTGCAGCATAGGGTTGTTTGGCAAGGTTCGCTGGTCAATACTCTTGATTCTCCTGAATGACAGGCTAGCAAGGAGAGTAGCAACACAATGAGGGCGTATCGCATAGTCATTTACTCGAGTCAGCTATTTTTACTAGTTGTTTCTTATGAATTCTTCAATGATTGAGGCTAATAAGGCTGGCTTATGGTATCCGATATCATGAATAGTATCTGCGATCCATATGACCTCACAATTAGGTATAATTGATTCTGCAGCTGACACCATTATTTCGCGTAAACGTGCAAACTCTGTATTTGCTCGGTCCGGTTGAGGTCCAGCAGCAACTATTAAAGTCGGACATGTTACTTCAGGTAGTGTTACGGATGGAGGGGTCTCCCACATTGTTCGTAATATTTGTGCGTGGTTGTCAGGGTGCAGGATATCCTTTATTTCCTGTGCATCGTCCTCGTAGACCATGCTGAGTACGGTTTCTTCCAAATCTGTGTCCCAGCACTCTCTTAGTTGGTATTGCATTCTTTCTATGAATTGCGTGCGTTTGCCCGAAACATCTCTGGGAGAGAACCTTGACTTAAAGGTTTCCCAACTGGGATTAGGAAGCAAATGTCCGTCCTGGAACCCGCCATCAACCATGATTAGATGTGACACTCTGGATGGAAACAGTGCCGATATATTTGAGGCTACGTGGCCTCCCCAGGAATGTCCGATCAAAGGAATATTATTAAGGCTTTCGTGGTCAAGGAGGTTTACAATGTCTTTAGATAGTGTTGCCCAGTCATAGCCTGTAGTAGCTTGATAAGACTTCCCGTGCCCTCTTTGGTCAGGTGCAATAAGGGAAAAATCTTGTAGGTAGCCGGCTAGTCGGTTATACCATTGTGCGGAGGAAGCCAATCCATGGAGACCGATTATGGGAGGTTTTTTGTTCTGCCATTTCATATAATGCACTTGCATATCTGCAGATTCTAACCATTTGTCTTCGGGTAATAATAGGAAATCCTTATGGTTTTGCAATTGAAAAAACTCCCGTAAAACATGGGTAGGAATGAATTCAAGATTATAGCATTAAAGCAGCTTCACCGTATCATTTGACTACAGCAATACAGAAGTTAGTGATAATATACGCTTGTCTTTATGAAAGAGAATGTCAGGGGAGAATATCGTGGATTTTGAGTTCAGCGACAAGGATAAAGACTTTAACCAAGAATTGCTGAAATTCATTAGTGGGGAATACAACCCTGTTTGGGACGACATTAATTCTGCAACTTCTGATGCTCATTGGCAAATCACTCTCGGCATGAGAGAAAAGCTGGCCACTAATGGCTGGCTTACTATGCACTGGCCCGAGGAATATGGTGGCCAACAAGCTTCCGCCGTAAGATCTGCGATATTCAATGAAGCTATGTCCTATCATAGGGTTCCCGGAAGAGATAA
>VFFT01000115.1 GCA_009392775.1 SAR202 cluster bacterium
GCCATTCTTTTTCGAGAGTATCTAAGTTCTGGTTCAGATTTAATTCTTTATCTCTAAGTTCTGCTGCTACCTCGTATTGTTGTGACGCTATCGCTTCGTCCTTCTCCTGCCGAACCTGGTCAAGGACTTGTATAGCTTCTTTTACAGCAGCAGGTGTTGCGCTTCCTCTAAGTCGCACTCGGGACCCTGCTTCATCCAATAGATCGATTGCTTTGTCTGGCAAGAATCTGTCTGGAATGAATCTGGTTGCTAAATTTGTAGCTGCTACCAGTGCGTCTTCTGTGATTTCTACATTATGATGATCTTCGTAGGCACCTTTAACGCCGCGCAAGATCTCTACTGTCTCATCCTGACTAGGTTCTTCCACTCGTACTGGTTGCAACCGGCGTTCTAAGGCTGGATCTCGTTCTACATATTTTCGGTAGTCATCCAGTGTTGTTGCCCCAATACATTGTATCTCGCCTCGTGCTAAAGATGGCTTCAAAATATTCGATGCATCAACAGCTCCTTCGGCTGCTCCGGCCCCAACTATTGTGTGGATTTCGTCGATAAATAGTACGCAGTTACCAGCGACTTTGATTTCTTCTATAACTTTTTTTAGGCGCTCTTCGAATTCCCCTCTGTACTTTGTTCCTGCTACTAGCGCACCCATATCTAACGTGACTAATCGCTTCCCTTGGAGAGTGTCTGGGCAGTCGCCATTGCTAATTTTTTGTGCCATGGCTTCAACAATCGCTGTCTTACCAACACCGGGTTCTCCCACTAGGACAGGGTTGTTTTTAGTGCGGCGGCTTAGGATCTGTTCAACTCTCTCAAGTTCAGAACTTCTTCCTACAACGTTGTCTAATTTTTCTGATTTAGCTGCCAGTGTTAGATCTACACCTAGCTGATCTAAAGTGGGGGTTCGGGATGTAGTTCTGCTTCCTTGGCTGGTCGTGGTGGAGCTATTACTGAGTATTCGGTGAGTCTCAGCACGTACCTTCTCTAGTGTTACCCCCAGACTTTCCAATACACCAGCTGCAACACCTTCGCCTTCTCGTAAGAGTCCGATCAATAAGTGCTCTGTTCCGATGTATGTGTGATTCATGCGCCGAGCTTCATCTACTGCTAGTTCAACGACTTTTTTAGCACGCGGAGTGAGTCCAATCTCACCTTCAGCCGGTTTCTCTCCTCTGCCAATGATGAATTCGACTGCGGATCTAACTTTACTGAGGTCTATCGTCAAGCCTGATAGTACTCTGGCAGCTACGCCCTCGGTCTCACGAACTAGACCTAGTAATATATGCTCAGTACCGATGTAGTTATGGTTGAATCTCTGAGCTTCTTCTTGGGCTAGAGATAATACTCTGCGGGCACGCTCAGAGAACTTTTCAAATCTACTTCCCATAATTGCGCTCCTGGTAGGTTAAGATCCTGGCCTGAGAGCATATAGACCAACTCGGTGTATCTCTGACCAGCCTGATTCTCGACATTCACTGATTCAGATTCCAGAATATGATGAATTCTAGTATTCTGAATGAGCTAAATTATAGATTACGGTTTACTTAGTGTAAAGGTGTTGCTTACGAATAAAATTAGTCAAGATAGCGGGATATTAACTAATTGTTAAACAGGTTCCGGGGGTGTAGAGAGGTTGCATTGTAGTTTCACAAAAAAATCCCTGGCGGTGACCTATTTTCCCACTCCGTCACCAGAGCAGTATCGTAGGCGCTGAGGCGTTTAACTACCGTGTTCGGGATGGGAACGGGTTGGTCCACCTCGCTAGAACCACCAGGAAATATCACAATAATTATCCATGATTTGCGTATATATAGCAAGAGCCTTGTAGGTTTTGTTGTTTTGACGTCACATATCGTTTCATTTAAGCATGTTGATATGATATCTACTGTGCTAGAATATCGTGGTTGTCTGCGGGCCGTTAGCTCAGTTGGTAGAGCACCGGACTTTTAATCCGGGTGTCGTGGGTTCGATCCCCACACGGCCCACCATTAATGTGAGAGTGAAATAGGTCCTCAGGAGTAACCTTCTGAGGGCTTTGTTTTTGGGAGAAGGGTACATTTTATACTTGTGACCTTTCAGCCTTTTTCCGTTTTATATGGTCGTAGAGTTGGAATTTTTAGTAGGGCTGCTTAATAATCCGGCTAGCACTAGTAAGGAAGCAGGTACTGAGCACATAATTAATCCAGTAGTGAAACTGCCAGAAATATCATGGATGTAGCCGACTAAAACAGGGGATATGAACATTCCACCACCGGTGAACGTTAGCATAACCCCCCAAACTATAGCCACATCTTTTTTGATGAACAATGCAGCTCTCATAGTTTCTGATAGTAGTGTCGGCAAATACAACCATGATCCAATCCCTACGATTGCCAGCGAGATCGAGATTAGCAATTGGTTCTCCACTAGGTACGTGGCAGGTCCGCCTATGACTACTAATATTCCTGCGATAAGAAGGTAAGTGCGAGCGGACCCCAATTTTAGTGGTAGAAAACCTCCCAGGAAAACACCAATGATTCCAGCCAGTGGTAGAAAGCTTGCCGACAATCCTGCAATTTGCACGTTCATTCCATGGTCCTGTGTATAGACTGTCGGAAGCCATCCGCTGAGGGCGGTGTATTGGAACATTACTCCTGCGTCGGCGGCTAGTAGCAGTAATATAGCTTTTCTCTTGATCAAACTTATGATTTCGGACGGTTTGGGTAGACGTTGATCTGGGTCTAGACTGCTTTGAGAATTCCCTTTCCATATCCAAATTAACAGTGTAAGTAGTGGAATTACCCCTAAAACGCTCAATGATAACTGCCAGCCTATGTAATCGGAAACTTTTGCTCCTAGTGATACTGATATTCCGATCCCGATGGTCATCATGGCGGCGTTTAAAGAATTGACTATTAATAATTGTTTAGAATTAAACCACTGTATTAAGATGGGGCCCACGACCGTAAGGATAAGAGCAGCGCCGACCCCATAAAGAAGTCGTAGCGTCAATAGGGATATAAAGTCTGACAGAATAAATGATAAGGACACCGCCCCCATCAGTAATAAACCTAAAGCGAAAGCGCGAAATTGCCCAAGTTTAACTGCTACTAACCCTCCAGGTATACCGAAAACCGCTGCTGCTAGGGGAGGTAGGGATATCAATAAACCTGCGCTGCCGTGGCTGACGTCTAAATCATTAATGATTTCGAGCAGAATCGGAGACACGGAGAAGACATTCAGTCCTACGCCTAGGTGTCCTAATATTACCAGAATGGCTATCCATATTCTTTCTACAGATAGCTTGGATTCATACGTGGAGGTTTCCAAAAAGGTCTAACCTATACAAATAGAATTAAATGCTCAAACTTAATTATACTGTATAGGTGTTTAAATACTTTATTCTAAATTCATTAAATCTGCTGAGAGGCCAAGTTTAAATGCATGCTACAGAGCGAATATCGGAATTCATACGCAATTGTAGATTAGAGGATTACCCTGAAGAAGCGATTCTTGCAGCCAAAACGGCAATAGTAGACTGCTTTGCTTGCATGCTCGCGGGTTCCCAAGAGCAATTGGCAAATGTACTAATTAAGTATGTATCTTCAGAAGGGGGAAATGCCGTTGCTACTGCAGTCGGTATGGGTATGAAGACAACATCGTCAAGTGCGGCATTAGTGAACGGAGCTATTGCTCACGCCTTAGATTACGATGACATTACACATGTCAGCAAAACGCATCCTACAGCTGTCCTGCTTCCCACGGTTACTGCCTTGTGTGAGGAGACTAAATCTTCAGGGAAAGATTTGCTATTAAGCTATATCACTGGTTTTGAGGTAGCCTGCAGTGTATCCGAGACCTTAAGTCCTGCATACTACGATAATTTGGGCTGGCATCCGACAGGACCTATTGGCGCAATTGGAGCCGGAGCATCCGCAGCCAAATTAATGGCTTTAAATAAAGAAGAAATCGAGATGACTATGTCTTTGGCAGCATCCCAAGGATCCGGATTGCGACAGAATTTTGGCAGTATGACAAAGCCTTTCCACGCTGGAGCAGCCGCTAGAAGTGGAGTGGTTTCTGCCAAACTAGTGTCGCAGGGCTTCACCGCCGCTCATGATGCCATTGAGGGAAACTTCGGATTTTCTAAGGCATTTTCCGGCGGAAATGATTTCAATCCTGACGCTGTGTTAGATAATCTTGGCAATAAATGCTATTTGCTAGAATCTGGTCTTGAAATTAAGAAATACCCTTGTTGTGGGAGTGCTCATATAGCCCTAGACGCTGCATTTAATCTTCTGGTGGATAAAACTATCGACGTGCGCCAAATCAATAATATCGAAGTTCTTGTAGATTTTGATCCGCCAAGGTCGTTGGTTCACTCTAGACCGAAGAATGCTCTAGAAGGAAAATTTAGCATGGAATACTGTTTAAGTGCCGCGTTACTAGATAAATCAGTATCCTTTGATTCGTTTACAGATCATCAAGTTCTTAGGAAAGAGGCCCAGGATTTGATTCCTAGAATATCTATGAAACGCATACCAGGAAATGAAGGACTTCCGAGCTGGACGGAAGGATACAATGAACTGACTGTACACTTGACCGATGGAAGCTCATTATCGTCAAAGGCTTTTAGGCCAACCTCAGGGGCGTTAAGGGGTGTAACTACCAATGATGTTGATCGCAAATTCTTAGACTGTGCTGCATTTGTACTGGACAAAAGCCTGGCCTCGGAAGCACTGGAATTATTGAAAAATATTGAGTCTCTAAAAAACTTGGACGAGTTAATGGATATACTGCGAGGCCTTGCAAGATAGGATACTACTTTCAGACTAATATGCAGGGGGCGTAAGTATTTTGGTCGGCAATCTTTAAAACTGTTTGGAGAGCTCTCCAAGTATGTTCATTGTACGTTCATAAGATTTGCGTGAATTTTGTCCTGCCTCAACTATTGAGACAAGTATATCGCTCGCACCCATAGAAAAGAGTTCTTGTATTTGTTCAGATACTTGCTCTTCAGTTCCAAATATGGCAGTTCCTTCAATCATACGGTCACTCCAAGTGTTTTCAAAGGCTTCCGGGTAACCTGCCTCCGAAAACATCTGTTGATAGAACGGAAGTTTAGGGTAATTTGATAGCTGTTTTTGAACGCCCTCTCTGATTTCGTCGAAATTCTCGTGAACGCATACCGGGGCATGAGCGATTAGGCCCGGAGCGTGTCTCTCTGCTGTTTCTGCACCTCTTTTTATAGAGGGTAATGCAGTCTTTTCAAGATATGACCTGGGGCATACCCAGCTGATAGCACCATCGGCCTGTTCGCCACACATTTCAAAAGATTTCTCGCGTAATGCAGACGCTAGTACTGGTACATCTACGGGTGCAGATATTTGTGCAGTTGCATGGTAGTATTCGCCTGTAAA
>VFFT01000116.1 GCA_009392775.1 SAR202 cluster bacterium
ATGGTTGAACCAGCAGTTGGGCATTATCCCATTGTTCAGACTCTAGGGCTAAACCGAGGGCTTGGGTTAAGTTGCCCTCTTCAGCCAATATTGCTGTGACTCCGGAGTCCTGGTTTTCGTAGAGGGACTCCATAAAATAGTCGGCTGTGTCAGCGTAGACACGAACGAATTCCTGTTCCATATTTCGTATGTTATGACCTTGGAGTTGCAATGAAAGCTTTTTACCGTAAAACCATGGCAGGGAAGGGTGTATTTGATATACGCTGGGAGAAACGGGATCAAGGAAACCTGAGGATTGTGCTGTTCTTAGTAGCGTACGACACGCCCCCCATCCGAGTTGTTCTCCCATAGCAGATTTATATGCTTGTTCTTGGGTCATGTGATTCAAAATGTCCATCATTACTCTACGTTGGAATAGGCTTAGGAAAGGTAAATGGGTTCTGTTTCTGTGGGACATTTTCGTCCAAGCGTATTCCATTACAGCTGTAAAGTATTTATCGCGACCCTCTTCGTCAGAACTTGGTGGAAGCTCCTCTTCGGTACGCTTCAATTCTGCTATCAAGACTGATAAGGGCACATCTTTGAGCAGTGGAAGAGCTATTTGTAATGCCAATGGGTGTCCTGAAACGGCTTGTACAAGCTCGGAGACTGCAGGGGTGATTCTATTCGGGTCTACGCTGCTTTTCTCGATAATGTGGCCTGCAAGCTCTACACTCTCAGCAGTGTTCAATCCGTTCCATGGCTCCGTCACGTGTTCAATGTTCAACCAAGATTCATGTGATCTCCTGCTGATTAATAAAACACTCGTAGCTCCGCTACTGGTGATTTGAGATAGGAATTCGTTTAATTCGGCCGATTCATGCTCCTCTAATAAGCCAGGAGATCCTGCGGGGAATCCGGATATATTTTCAACGTTATCCCATATCAATAATGATGGAGTCCTTTGGAAATATTCGGTGACCCAGTCTCTCTGTTGCGTGATAGTCATATCAGCAAAAGCAAGGTCAGCAATACTGGTCCCAATTTCATGTATGACTCGTTCCAAACCACTGGGGTGAGAAGTTTCAAACGTAGTGTAGAAAACGCCACCAGGTCTTTGCGGACGCCCCACTTTTTGGAACCATCGTCCAAGATTGAGGGCGAACTCTGTTTTGCCTCTTCCTGTGTTTCCAGCTAATAGGATTATTTTGTTTTGGTCTATTAGCCTTTCCATACGACATGCCTCGAGCTGCCGCCCTATCAACCCATATTGGCCCGCAGCAGGCAATTGTAAGTCTTGCTCTATAGCCTGTTGTGGCTGCAATACAGGGGGGCCTAGTGGATCCGGTTCGTCGATGGTAATAGCGATAGATTTATATAGATTGCTTTCGTAAATTGTGGGAGTTATCCAGTCCCAAAATATGTGTTTCCCATTAGATGTGATCCGATTTGGATCGTTCATCAATAATCCACGTGATTCGGCTACGCATCGTGACACTTCAAGCCCTTCTGACAATGATGTGTAGAATTTTCTTAGAAATTTTTCTCCTGATGGACTTTGTATCGGATATGGCAGGGATATGATATTTGAAATGCCGGCAGCAGATAATTTCAGTGAAATAGCAGGTGGCCCTGGCCAGGGGTTTTCGCGACTAACGGGCCCGTAGTTGGCTATTATTGTTGGAATTCCAGCTGTATTCACACATTTAGCTAGTTCTTGTATGTCTACCAAGTCTTGGGATCCGTCAACTTGTTCAAACGCTATTGAGTCATTGTCAGAACTAACTATCGAACCATCAATATGCAATACATGGTAGTAGTTAGCTTTACTTGTTAATGTGCTTTTCAGGTTTTCGTAAGTAGGTGGATACAAATATTCTAACTCGGCCTGAACTGGGAGGGCTTCGAGAGACTGGGCAGTCTCAGCCGTCAGTCCGCCTGATAGGCTGTAGTCACCAAGCTGAGGTCTTGGCGCTATCATTAGCACGTTGAGCTGGTCATTTGGTAAATCAGTTGGAGACGGGATTACGACGTGATTTATCGGCTGTCTTACAATCGATGGCATCTTGCTGATCAAGTAACCCTGTTCGGGTTCGTTAATCAACTCCCATGGAATAGATAGGAATTCAGGCCTGTCTGATCGGATAATCGCTCGACAATTTTCTAGACCTTCGTCGGTAGCCAACTTGTATAAGGATGTGCCATTAGTCTCGGCTTGCAGTAATTTTTCGAATAAAAGTCTTCCGAGATTTCGTAACCCAGCCTCGATTGCTTCAGCCCGTTGTGATGAATTGTCAGAAGCCTCAGATAGATACTGGCTGAAATACCAGTGTATTTCATCTCTGTCCGTAGTTTCCAAAGGTATTTGAAAGCTTGTAGTGGCTGACTGGGATGTGTTTGTATCACTATTAAGAGTTAATTTAACTTCATTTGTGCCTGCTAGATCTTCTATTATTAATAGATTTGCCACTGATCTGCTCCTAGACTAAAGCGAAATAGTGCTCGATGGTATTGCGAAATACTTGCCCTTATCTCATTAATATGTAGACTGATATAAGACACTAGCATTGAAGATAAATGCCGTGTCTCAAGATGTAAGGTGCTGGCATTATACTATATACAAGTTCGTAAGAGGATTATTTAGATAGTCAGTACGAGTCTAGGGGTAGAGAGTAGAACATTAGAAAACGATCTATAGTTCGTTGGTTTGCTACGAATATGAATAGTTCTGAATTTTTGGAAATACTTAAGGCACGTGGGATAACATTTTGCGCGGGGGTACCCGACTCCACATTCACCAATATATTTCAACACATTTTGGATGATCCTGATATAAATTATGTGAATGCAGTGAGAGAGGACGTGGCACTTGGAATAGTTAGCGCTGCTTATTTCAAGAATGAGGTTGGTGCGGTGATAATGCAAAATTCAGGGATAGGGAATATCGTTAATCCCCTTACATCGTTTAATTTGATGTACAAGATACCCGCATTGATCATAGTAGGCTGGAGAGGGTATTCAAACGACGCTCCGGAACATGAGATTATGGGCAGGAAGACTCTAGAGTTTTTTGATTTACTTGGAATGCCGTATAAAGTTCCTGATGAACATAATGTTCCTAACGCTCTTGACGAGTTGCTGGCACAAATGGAGATAGAGTCCATTCCGGGTGCCCTGATAATGAAGGGTGGTATAGTCGAATGATTAAAAGGTCTGATGCCATCCTCAAAATAATGGAATCTGTAGATAAGAATGACGTGGTTGTAAGTACTACAGGTATGATATCCCGGGAGCTTTTTCATAACGCTGATCGGCCAGCCAATTTCTACATGCTCGGCTCCATGGGTCTTGCCTCATCACTAGGTTTGGGACTGTGTTTGCAAAACCCCATGAAAAAGGTATTTATTTTGGAAGGTGATGGCAGCGCACTGATGAGTTTGGGAACTATTCCCTTGATTGGAGTTAGCAGCCCCAATAATTTGACTCATATAATTTTAGACAATCAGTGTTATGAATCCACAGGAGGGCAGCCGTCAATCAGCTCAGATGTAGATATATCAGAATTAGCACTCGCGGGCGGATATCATGTATCTGAAAGAATCCATTCTATAGAAGAACTAGACCACGCATTGTACGAATATCATAACGTTGTGGGGCCGATATTATTGTTGATTGAGTGTAGTCAGGAGTCATCTTCTGGAATCCCGAGGGTTACTCACACTCCAATTGAAATCAGAGATATGTTCAGAGAAGCATTCAATCAGATTGATTGATATGTGTCCGCTTTATGGTCTACTGCGAGTCCTTACCTGTACACTAGAATGCGACTAGTGCGTCAGCTGCTTTAACACCGTTTCCTTCACTTAAAACCATCAGTGGATTTATATCTAATTCTGATAAATTACCATCTAGGTGCACCGCAAGATTCGAAATATTAACAAGTGTGGAGACTAAAGCATCGATATCACCTTTAGGAGCTCCCCTGAATCCTTCTAGCAATCTGGACCCCCTTACTTGCTTGATCATGCCCCGAGCTTCTGAAGGAGTGATAGGACATTGTCTGAGGGCAACGTCATTGTATACTTCCACCATCACGCCACCAGTTCCAAAGAGAAGAATTGGACCAAGTTGAGAGTCATAGGACACTCCGACTATGAATTCTGTGCCGCCTGAGACCATCTCCTGTACCAGTGTTCCGTTTATCTTGGCATTAGGATTGTATTGTTTCGCATTATCCAGCACTTCGGTAAATGCCGCTCTAGCTTCCTCTTCGTTATTAATCCCAAGTTTTAGACCACCCGCCTCGGTTTTGTGGAGAATATCAGGAGAGTCAATTTTGATAGCAACTGGAAATCCTATGCCAGCCGCCATCTGGGCCGCCTCATCGGCAGTTGTCGCGATTGATTCTTGTGTGGTGGAAACTCCCCATGCAGATATAAGCTGCTTACTCTCGAATTCAGTGAATGTTGATCTTCCCAATGACTTAAATTCCGCTAGCTTTTCAGTCTGACGTCGATTCATATCGCTGGCTTCACCGAATCCATCTGCTAGCCTGGTGTCTCGCCATTCGTGATAGGCGACAAGAGTTTTCAATCCCAAGGCTAGTTTGTCAGGCACGTAGAATACTGGAATGTTAGCCTCTTTTAGCTTATTAAGACCGTCTGTGGCGCCTCTTGTGCCGGTCCATAGGAATGCTATTCCTTTACTACTGGAGTCTCTGAGCGCTATTACCTGTGCTGCTTGGGCATCTCCTCCTGCGCTCGCCACTACTAGGTTTCCGACTTCAGGTTCGTTGATCATATGTCCCATTATGTCAGGAAATGAGTCACTGTTAGCGAATCCTGTAACGTCAGATGGATTTGCTGCCCATCCAAAACCCTTCAGTATATCGTTGATCCCGTCTTCCGCTTTCTGTGTAAGGACTGGTAAATCAAGACCAGCTTGGCCACACATATCAGCGGTTAAGGAGCTGATCCCTCCCGAATGTGAAACTACTGATATCCCGCTTCTTTGCGGTTTTGGTAGCTGAGCTAGCAATTGTGCTACTTCTAATAGTTCGTCGTAGTCTTGAACCCTGGTAACACCGTACTGGGAAAAAATTTCGTCATATACGGCATCTTCTCCTGTAAGTGCCGCAGTATGTGATCTGGCCGCTCTAGTACCCAGGTCAGATCGACCAATCTTTATTAATACTATTGGTTTTCCGCGTTCGGCAGCCAGCTTGGCCAGTTCAGTGAACTTTCGACCATCTTTGAATCCCTCTATGAAACCTGCAATAACTCTGACACCGTCATCATCAAGAAGATATCGTGCAAAATCACAGAAATCCAAATCAGCCTCGTTTCCAGTGGATATTATGTGGCTTAGTCCGATACCTTCTTCGACGGCTCGAGTTAAAAACGGACCAAAAGCTGAAGCTCCGCTTTGGCAAACTAGTCCAATGGGACCGGTAAGACCATCTGCTCCACGTGAAGACGCAGTCGCCCATATATTGTCCCTGACATTCGCTAGTCCTAGGCAATTGGGGCCACATATTCTTATTCCGGATTCCCGGGCAAATTCTCCTAGTTCCCCTTGTAAATCATGCCTGGCATCATCACCGCGCTCTGAGAAACCTGCAGATATTACTATTGCTGATTTAGCGCCCTTCTCTTTACTCTCCTTTAATACATCCAATACATGGTTGTAAGGGACTACTATCCCAACGAGATCGGGGCTTTCAGGAAGATCGCTGATGCTCGGATACGCCTTGGTATCCATTATTTCTTCATATCTGGGATTTACGGGATATATTCTTATGTTGTCCTTGGCTTTCAGCATGGCATTGAGCATTCGCCCGCCATATTGCATACGAGGAGTAGCCCCTACTATCGCCACTGATTTGGGATTCAGCATTTTATCGATTGAAGCGAGTTGACTGTCAGTCCATATAGCCATTTAAGAGTACTCCTGATTTGTAGTTTCTTCATGTACGGGGTAGCCAACGGATGATAACCCTCGTCGTCTAGCTCGGTCAAGATAGGATACCCAAAGCCTTAAGTGCTGTAGTTGTGCTTGTAAGGCCGAGTCTGTGACGTTGACCATGGGTATCCTAAGGAATAGAATCCGTTCAGAAAGCCACAAATTGTTATGTACTCTATCCAGTTGACATAACGCAAGGAGTTTATTATGCGCGGCGGAGATGCGGTGATCAGGGCGTTGGAGCAAGAAGGCATTCGGTATATAACAGGGTTTTCAGGTGGGGGCTTGGCTCCTTTATGGCAAGGTTTAAGAGAGTCTTCAAGTATTAGGGCATTTGCTACGAGACATGAACGTCTCGGAGTTGAAGTTGCAGATGGGTATGCGCGGGCTACTGGAAATGTTGGTGTAGCGATGGCAGGGGTAGGACCTGGCGCGACAAATACTTTGACCGCAATTGCCAGTTGCTATGCAGATAATGTTCCTGTCCTGCTGTTAATGGGCCAGCATCCCCTGAGAAATCTTGGGAAAGAGTACCAGCAGGAAATATCATCCAGTATTTTTGATACCGTAGTTAAGTGGAAAGGTACATTCACACGTACCGATGAGATACCCGGCATAATGCGCCGTGCATTTACAGCTCTTCGCTCTGGTTCCCCAGGACCGGTGGTTATAGAGATGCCGCAGGATGTTATGAACGCAGAAGCGTCGGACGAGAGTCTGCAGTACAGGCCAGTAGGCGTTGGGTCAAGATCATCTCCAGATGTTCAGAGTATAGAAAGAGCAGCTGATTTGTTGGTTAATGCTCAATATCCCATACTTAATGCTGGTGGCGGAGCTCTTTGGGCTGGGGCTTCTGAAGAAGTACGGGAACTGGCTGAATTGTTATCTATGCCGGTAGCAACTACGCTTCTGGGTAAGAGTGTTTTTCCAGAAAACCATCCTCTTTCTGTTGGTGGTGGAGTATACCCGCGGAGCAGGTATGCGTCTGGTCCCGCTCTTCATGTTAATCGTAAAGCGGATGTAGTTCTGGCTGTTGGAAATTCATTCCGTTTACCCAACGGTACTGACGGGAGGCCAATTCCAGAGCATGTAAAACTTATTCATATAAATGCAGATGAAACAGATATAAATAAAATATATCAGGCCGACGTCCCTATTCTGGCTGATGCGAAATTAGCGTTACGAGACTTGATTGATGCGGTAAAGGACAGAATTGGGAA
>VFFT01000117.1 GCA_009392775.1 SAR202 cluster bacterium
TGGCTTTTCCATGAGGTGTTTTTATATCGACTTGGCACGAGAATGCATTTAGTATGTAATCAAAAGCGTTAATACTGTTATTTGTAAAATCACGCCATTTGTCGGGTGATTCCCTGATAACATCATCAGGATCTTGGCCCTCTGGAAGTATCGATATTTGCAAGTCGAGACTTGCTGATACTCCTGCGCCATTCGCCTGGGGATTGTTTTGTAAGACGTTCCATGATGATTCCAGGCTTCTGAGAGTCGCCTGCTGGCCTGCACTGTCTGCGTCTAATGCCATAGTAACTTTGTTTGTTAATTTGGTTATTTGCGTTACTTGAGGAGTGGTTAGGGCAGTCCCCATCGAAGCTACAACGTTTGTAAACCCATTTTGGTGCGCCGTAATAGTATCCATATAACCTTCTACCACAATCAGGCCATCGGAATCGGCAACCTGTTTGGCCAAATGTAGGCCATATAGTATTCGACTTTTATCAAATAATATGGTTTTCGGAGAGTTTATATATTTTGGCACAGACTCGGATAAAGTACGGGCTCCAAAGCCGACGAGTTCACGATTCGCATTTCTGATTGGTATAGTTAGTCTGTTAATAAATATGTCTCGTATTGAGGTGTCTTCAATATTTCTAGCTAGACCCGCAGTAACTAATTGTTCGGTAGTATATCCCATATTTGTTAAGTGGTTTTTAAGAGCGTCTCCTGATGATGGACTAAGTCCTAACTCGAATCTTTCTAAAGTGTGTGGTGTTATATCTCGTTTTTCAAGATATTCCCGAGTCCTAGCTCCGCGAATAGATATGAGATATTCCTGGAAGAAAGAGTTTGCAGAGTCGTTAATATCCTTTACAAGCTGGTATTGTGAATTGTCATCTTTGTTTGGTAAGGGAATTCCTGTCTGTTCTGACAACAATCTTAGCGCATCTCCAAAGCCGATATTACGGCTTTTCATAATAAAAGAATATACGTCTCCGCCGGTAGCGCATGCTCCAAAGCATCGCCAGCTCTGACGTTCAGGAAACACAAAGAACGAGGCTGTCTTCTCATCGTGGAACGGACATGTAGACTTATATGAATTACCGGACTTTTGAAGCGCGGTATGACTCGATATCACATCCACAATATCAAGACGGTTTTTAATGTCGTCGGTTACACTCATAGAACCGCTATTCAGTACTCGATATTAGTGTGGTTGGTTTGAATGTGCTTTGTTGTCCCGATGTCAACTGCCAGCCTCCACCGCGAGACATTTATTATAACATATGATGCGTTTGTACAATGAGAAACGAGTCGCAAATATGCTGTGGCTTTTATGCTATCTACCACTACTCGGAAGTGCGCTTTAAATACTAATAATAGACACCTGATTGCTAATTTATACGCATGATGTGTACTGCTTCATTGCCGAGCGTATCTCGGAGCCGTGACTGTAACTCTGAACAGAATTTGACTTGCACTTCTGGGAGGTCCATGAGTACTTGCTTTCCGTTTGTGTGTATGTTTAGTTTTACTGCGTCACTGCCTTGGAATTCTAGCAATAGTTGAACCAATTCTCTTAGTTGGTGAGTATCATTAAGAGGGTTGTCTGATTCATGAATGTTTATTATCACGGATTGTTTATTAATTTGAGACTCTGATTCCTGCTCGGAATGCGCCATTAAGCTTTCATTCTCAGAGCTTTGGTAGTTGTTTTGAGAAGCATTAGCTTTGTTATCCTTTATTACATTGCTGGTTTGGCTATTTTCTTCTAAGTGATCTAGAACATATTCATCTACTTGTTCCAATGACAGTGATATTTGGTCGCCTCGTGATCTAATCTTTCCGCAGACTTTTGCGAGAATACCAGGTTGCCAAAAGTCACTGGTCCTATTAAGTACGTCCGGCCAAACCAGAACTTCTATGCCTCCATCAACAAGGTCTAATGATACAACAAGAAACTTTTTTTGATCTTTGGTGTATCTTTCACTGATTTCTGTGATGTGCCCGACTATTGTTACTTGGGTGTCATTCGTTTTATCCGATAGCGGCGCACTATAGGTGTGTATATTTGGATCGTTGATTTTAATAAGATCTACTACGGGATTGTACGAAATGCTTGAACCCAAAAATTCACGTTCCCAGTCAGCTTTCTCTTTTTTATTCGTGGTATCAGAACCAACAACTATGTTTATTAGGTTGTGATTAGACGCATTGTCCCCGTTCATGTTGTCAAACATGTTAGTTTGTCCGGTGGTGCGCATCGTTTCATGCATTTGAGCGGTAGATATAATCTGGTCAGCGCTTTCTAATATAGCTCCGCGGTCTCCAAAAGAATCCAAAGACCCTGCTTTAATGAGGCTTTGTAAAGTACGTTTATTCAGACTGCTAAGGTCAGCTCTTCTACAGAAATCTTCAAGGGATAAATATGGACCATTGTCCTTACGCTCGCTAACAATCGGTCTAATAGCGCCTTCACCTAGAGTTTTTATTGCGGATAGACCGAAACGTATTGATCTATTTGCACCTGGTATTTCATCGATACAGAAAAATTCTTCTGAACGATTGACGTCAGGCAGAAGTATGGGTATGTCCAGTTTTATGGCTTCGTTGATAGCGCTGAGTATTTTATCTGGGTTATCCAATCTAGAATTCAATACAGAAGCCATGTATTCGACTGGATAGTGTGTTTTGAAATAAGCCGTCCAGTACGATATTAAGGCGTAACTGACGCTGTGGGCTTTGTTGAAGGCATAACCTGCAAACGGCTCGATAAGGCTGAATATTTGTTCGGCAATAGTTGAATCGAATCCTTTTCCGATGGCTCCTGCTACAAAACGTTGTTTTTCCTCAGCCATGAGCGATGCGATTTTTTTGCCCATAGCTTTTCTGACGATGTCGGCTTCACCTAATGAATAGCCAGCAAAATTTTGCAATATTAATAGAACTTGATCTTGATAGACTATTACGCCGTAAGTTTCGTCCAATAGGTCTTTCAGACTGTCATGTGGATAAGAGATAGGAGTTTGTCCATGCTTGCCACTGATAAACGTGTCTATGTGCTCCATTGGGCCAGGCCTATAAAGGGCTATCATAGCTGCTATGTCACCTAGGTTAGTAGGTTTAAGCTCTGATATATATCTTTGCATACCCGCACTTTCTAATTGGAAGCACTCGGTGGTTTTACCGGATGACAGAAGGTCGAAAGTTGATTTGTCATCTAACGGTATCTGATTAATATCTATTTCGATATTCTGATATCTTTTTATCATTTTGACCGTTCGATCTAAAGCGGACAAACTAGTCAGTCCTAGGAAGTCCATCTTTAGTAATCCTAGCTTTGCTACAGGATCCATAGAATATTGAGTCATCATGACAGGGCTGTTTTCGTCACCTCTAGCTGGTCTCTGGAGAGGGAGTGTGTCGGTAAGAGGTTCGTCGGCAATTACTACTGCGGCTGCATGTGTACTTACGTGATGGACAATTCCTTCTAGCCCCTTCGCATTATCAACTAGGGTTCGTATTGATCCGTCAGAATCGTATTCTGATTGCAGTTCGGGATTGGCGATCATGGCATCGCTGATAGTGCGAGATTTGAGTGGAACCATTTTTGCAATTCTGTCAACGTCTCCGTATGTCATTCCAAGGCCACGACCCACGTCCCTTAATGCAGCTTTAGCTCCCATAGTGCCGAAAGTTATTATCTGGGCTACTTTATCGCTCCCGTATTTATCGATTACGTAATGCAGGACTTCATCCCGACGATCATCTTGAAAATCCATGTCTATATCGGGCATTTCTTTGCGCTCATAATTCAGGAAGCGCTCGAAAACAAGGCGATATTCCATTGGATCGATATCTGTGATCCCCAGACAATAGAGCGCAACACTGGCAGCTGCGCTACCACGAACGCCAAACAAAATGTTATTTTTTCTTACAAAATCTATTATGT
The DNA here is from genome assembly GCA_009392775.1 of SAR202 cluster bacterium. The sequence continues at coordinate 3,929 of VFFT01000117.1, forward strand.
CCCATACGACTAGAAAATAATTTTCGAATTGAGTCGACTTTATTACTTCTAGTTCATATTCGAGGCGAGCTTTAGTTTCTTGAGTGGGATGCGGGTATCGGGACTTAAATCCATTCCAGCAGAGTTCTGATAAATATGCGTCTGCTGGTACATTGTTGGGAGTATTATATTTGGGTAAATGAGTTTGACCAAAGCCGAGTTCTACGTTACACATGTCTGCTATCAATTGCGTGTTTTGTAGCCCTTCAGGAATGTCTGAGAATAGCAGATTCATTTCTTCGGGTGACTTGATGTAGTACGATGGGTCTTCCATGCGTAGACGTTTCTCATCTTGTATGGTTGTGCTAGTTTGGATGCATATGTATACGTCCTGGAACGGGGCATCATGTTGGTGTACATAATGCGCATCATTTGTTACCACCATTGGTATATCCAGAGATTTTTTTATTTCCAAGAGCCCAGCATTGATGTCCGGTAGCATCGGGACATCAGCATGACGCTGTATTTCGAGGAAGTAATTTTCTCCAAAAGCATCTTTATACCAAGAGGCAGCTTTTATGGCATTTTCTATTGATGATTCTGTTATTAACTTTGGAATTTCGGCTGAAGGGCATCCCGATAAACATATCAGGCCTTCTCTATGTTCGTAGAGCAAATCTTTATCAATTCTAGGCCGATAGTGAAAGCCTTCAACATGGGCTTTTGTTACGAGTCTGATTAGATTCTGGTATCCGGTGTTATTTTTAGCGAGTAGGACCATGTGAAATGGGCTTCGCTCTGATGGGCTTTTATCAAAACGATTATTATGCGCCACATACATTTCGCAACCTATAATAGGTTTTATGTTCTGCTCTTTACATTCAGAATAGAAGTCTACTGCTCCATATAAAGACCCATGGTCAGTAATGGCTAGACTGGACATCCCAAGCTCTTTTGTTTGCTGCACTAGGTCGGGGATGCGGCTGATCCCGTCGAGCATGCTATATTCTGTGTGTGTATGTAGATGGGTAAACATGGCCACTCCCTCTCCTCTCACCGCCTAACAACCAGCCAATTAGAGGATATTACAGGAGATTAGCAATAGCAAGTTTTATGATCGCTAATAAATGTTTCGTGCGAATGTGCTAATTCGTTCCGTTGGAATAGTGGCAATTACGAGGAGGTTTAGTGTAAAAAGGTAATACTATAGTGAGTTTGAAGGATTCAAGCCTACTATGTCTTGCAGTTCTAGTAATCTCGTGAGGATTCTTCAGGTTCTTCTCCCATTGCGATTTTGTCATCTCTCCATGTGGAGGCTTCAATGTAATTTTGAAATTCTTTGGATTCTCCACAAGATTCACACACGCCGTCACTGAGGGGGCCGGTTGCTGGTTGGATTATCCAGATGTGCTGGCATGATTGGTCAACTGACTTTGTCTGCAACTGTTTAATTGGACTAGTTTGTGTCATGTTCTATGCTCCCAGTCTTAACCCTTTCGGTTTAATATACTCGGAGTAGAGAATATATTTCCTGTGATATATAGTCGGATTTACAGCATTTTGGATAAGTGGCGATTGTTGACTATAAGTGGTTGGTAATTTCTTCGGTTACGACTCTAGTGACTCCCCACCCCGCTAACCAAGCGGAATGCCTGCCATCTCCACCAGCTACAAACACTTCTACATCTTCAGGCGATGACACCATCGGGACTAGAGTGTCGGGATTCTCCTCGTTTATCCAAGAAGGCCAATTACGGTTGCCATAATGTGCTAATCCAGTTAGATTGCGTATGCTCATTCTAGCGTTCTGGAAAATGAACTGTCTGACGTCATTTTTTGATAATCCGTCTGCGTGCATTTCTTCAGCGTGCTCGGGGCATACTATGAGTGTCATTTGTGCGCCTGTGCCGATCTGATAATAATTCGCAAATCCAGCACCTTTTGTAGCTTCAACTAGAGTGTTTAGTACTGACTTACCTTTTGATACGGTTGTTTCCATTATTGGGTAAACGGCCCTAATAGCGGTTATGGTTACCATGTTTCCTGTTACAGGAAGTCCCAGTTCTACGTGACGTGGCTCCCATGGACTTCTTGCCTCGTTTTCTGAAAAGCAAAAAGAGTATCGTCCTGGCAGCGCAAGTGTTGCCTTGTCCATTTCACCTGGAATAAGCCCGGCCACGTTTCTGATAACTAGTCTTAACGCTCGGCCGATGGTGGCATTAGCTCTATGACCGGGTCCAAAACAGCCCGCATCACCGTTAATCCCGAGCTGCTCGGCAATAGGCCCATTGACTATCACAACTGGTGCTGCTCCCCCTGTGGTAGCCTGACAGCCTGCCAAGTTGAATTCAGGTTGCATTATTGCTTTTACTGCAGCCACAAGTACAGGAAAATGTTCTGGTCTGCAACCTGCCATTACAGCGTTTATAGCAATTTTCTCTAGCGTAGCATTAGCGTTTCTAGGTTGGATAATGCCCAGAGATATAGAGGGATCTTCCCCGAAGGCGCCAAGCATTTCTCTGACTGAGTCTTCTGTTGCGGGGACTACCGGTAGTCCGTCTGTCCAACCTTGTTCTTCGTAATAATCTTGCACTGCTGCAAATTGATTAGGAATTTCTATTTTTCGTGATCCCAGTCCTTTTGTGTCAGCCATTGTAATCTTCTATCTTTCTGGTGGGTAGTTTTTTAGTTATGAGGATTACTGTAGTGTGAGTAACCCAACTATCTCGTCTGCGTAGTCATGTGCTAACTGCTGGACTTCAGACACGCTGCGCGAGGGCAGTGGGCTAGGTAATACTACTATCCTCGTATCCGGCATTCCTAACGCATTAGCTCTGGTATGGGCAGCTTTGATGAAGGAGCTAGTTATGACGCTTACAGATGGAATACCTTGGGATTCTGTTAAAACTGTATCGTGGAGACCCCACGCTGTGCAGGACCCTCAATCAGCAACACCGTGCACTATGGCATCGCAATCTTCAATCAAAGAGTCGATGGTTTCTTCTGCGCAGGGACGACTGAAGGTGAATTTAGTCGCGTATATAACTTTATCAGCGCCGTAATCATTCTCAAGTACTGTTTGTAATTCCTTTAAGAAATTGTCCGCGTGAAATTTGCGGTTCTCTAGAAGACCAATAGTTTTACCTTTTAGGCTTG
>VFFT01000118.1 GCA_009392775.1 SAR202 cluster bacterium
GTACGTTAGAGAACATGAAAATTGGGCCATTCGTTCGGCTATGGTAGTCATATCGTTACTCCTATCGTCTCTGTCTACAGATTACATAAAACATAAGCGATACTCACAATATCCGCAAGTTGAGATAGTTTTCAATGACACAATAAGCAAGTCCGCTCACCCAATAAAATGCGATAATGAAACTAATATACTTGGTTTAGAAAATTCTGCAGAAGATCTTTTCCTACGGGAGTGAGAATCGATTCAGGATGAAATTGCACTCCTTCCACAGGATATTCCTTATGCCGCATACCCATTATCAGACCATTGTCTGTCCAAGCAGTAATCTCTAGGCAATCTGGCAGACTATCTGGGCAGACTATCAGGGAATGATACCTAATCCCATCGAAGGGATTCGGCAATCCAGTTAGCACGCCTTGACCAGTGTGATGTATCTCAGAAGTCTTACCATGGCGTATCTCTCCTGCTTGACCTACAGTAGCTCCATAAACTTGGCCCATACATTGGTGTCCCAGGCATACTCCAAGCGTAGGTATATTGGGACCAAAATGTCTTATCACATCGTTGGATATCCCAGCCTCATCAGGAGTACAAGGGCCAGGAGAAATCACTATTCCTGCAGGCTTCATACGTTCTATTTCTGCGATGGTAGTCTTATCATTACGTATAGTAACAACCTCCGCGTTCAGTTCCGACAAATACTGATAAAGGTTATAAGTAAAACTATCGTAATTATCTATCATCAACAACATCAGAATAGCTCCACAAATTCTAGCCAGTTACCGTCAGGATCTTGTGCGTACAAGGCTTTGCGCAATAACTTACCGGATTCGTCATGAAGAGCTGCCGGTTCATTATTAAAACGGAGTCCTTTAGCAGAAGTCTCTGTATAAAAATTATCGATGTCATCAACAAAAAATGCCAAATGACTCGCTCCTAAATTGTTCCTCTCAAAATCCCCTGCACCACTGATCGGATTTATATACTGAATCAATTCCAGCTGGTGCCCATCGCCAAGGTCTAGAAAAGCACCTTTGATATGCGCGTCTGAGAAAGCTAGCAACTGGCATGCGAATTCACCAGACCTCTCCATTCTTCCTGCAACTCGTAATCCCATAACATTAGTATAAAAATCGATCGTTTTGTCCAAATCTTGAACTACAAAACCAGTGTGAAAAAAAGCTTTTAACATATCAGCCCCTTATATATTGTTATGCTTTCAACCGCATAGCTAACCGCGACCACCTTTACGCTTAATTATTTACCTTCTGCTATATCTATGGCACGCATCAGAGCACCAGATTTATGTTTGGTTTCCATATATTCATCTAATGGATTGCTATCCGCTACTACGCCACCACCTGCCTGAACATACATGACTCCGTCTTTATAAATGCCTGTACGTAAGACTAAAGCCGTGTCCATATTACCCGAGAAGCTAAAATATCCAACGGCCCCTCCATAAGGTCCCCTTTTCTCACCTTCTATCTCGGAAATTATTTCCATAGCTCTAATTTTTGGAGCGCCAGACACGGTTCCAGCTGGGAAACATGACCGAAGAGCATCGTAAGAAGTAAGTTCTGCTTTGAGGTTCCCCTCTACATGCGAAACCAAGTGCATAACATGAGAAAATCGTTCCACTTCCAAGAATTGAGTAACTTTCACACTGCCAGGATCACTTACTTTCCCTATATCGTTGCGACCCAGATCAACCAGCATAATATGTTCTGCACGTTGTTTTTCACTGTTTTGCAATTCGTGTTCCAGCGCTTGGTCTTCCTCATTCGTCGCACCTCTTGGACGTGTCCCCGCTATAGGGTGAGTAGCAGCTACTCCATCCTGAACCTGTGCTACAGTTTCAATTGCCGCGCCGACAATATCAAAATCGTCTAAGTGTAAGTAGTACATATATGGCGATGGATTGACACTACGCAAGCACCGATATATCTGAAATGGATGAGCAGAAGTATTCCTGGAAAATCTCTGGGAATTAACTACCTGGATCACGTCTCCCGCGTAAATATATTCCACACATTTCTCAACCGCCTGGAGGTATTGAGGCTCAGTGAAATTCGATTCTATATCAGATTGATTAACTTCATCACTCACATTGAAATTCCTGAGATGCTCAGGTAATTCCAATGGTTGTTCAAGCTTTTCAACCAGGGCGTCTATTTTCTCGACTGCCTCGGCATATGATGCATCTATATCACCATCTAGTTTAACGTGACTTACAACTTTGATGTCATGACTAATGTGATCAAAAACTAGCAGGGTATCTGAAAACATAAAGACAGATTCTGGTAACCCTTGGGGGTCAGCTGGCATTGGAGGAACCCTTGGTTCAAAATATCGGATGCAATCATAAGCGAGATACCCTACACCGCCTCCGTGAAACTTCGGCAATCCTGATACAGGTACTAACTGAAATTGATCCATTTCTGACTGGACTAAGGTGAGAGGGTCAACTTCTCCAAATTCCTGGCCTTTACCCGTTTTAATTACCTTATACGGATTGGTCCCGATGAAGCTATACCTGCCCAAACGTTCTCCTCCAGAAACACTTTCCAATAAGTAACAATAGGAGTCTGTAGCGACTTTCAAGAATGCTGATACAGGAGTCTCTAAATCCGCATTAATGGATCTGTACACTGGAACCAGATTACCTTTGTCAGCGTATGATCTTACTTCTGATAAAGTCGGATAATGCATATTCTCATCCATTCAATTAAACCTAATCTATATCCCTATAAATGACTTTCCAAAATAACGACAAAGCTCGCCCCATAGGGACGAGCTTTGTCGTGGTACCACCCTTTTTCGAA
>VFFT01000119.1 GCA_009392775.1 SAR202 cluster bacterium
CGTCTGAATGGGTTGCGGAATATAATAAACGTAAAGGTATAGAAGAGGAGGAGTAATGACCTCCCCTAACTATGCTGATATCCGCGCTTCTTTAGAATTTATCAATATATTAGAAAATTTAATTAAGCAAGGCGGCGCTCCTGCTCCTAGCCAAGATTCTCCAGAGTATGGCAATAAAGGTACTGGCTGGGATTACGCTAGCAGTACCCCTCCTCCTGAAGGTGCACAAACTTTTATTACCCCCGGCGGTGCTACTTGGTGGAGATCATCTGCCACACAAGCTGCTCCTACTTCTGAAACTGTTTCTCAAACACGACAACCTTCTTCCAGTTTGATTGATAGATACAATGAACTTATCGGTGATCGTATAACGGATGCCGACATAACAGCGACTTGGGATTCCGGTGACGGAAGTACCGTCAGACTTCTAGCAGAGGCGAAAGGTGTTCGTTCTAACGGTGAAACAGTTTCTGAGTCTATTAAGAATCAGTTAGCTATACATCAGAACTTACATCTATTAGTTAAAAAAGATGGCGGCAGCACTCGTTCTTTAAACGAACCTTCTGAAAAGGAAGATGATGCTGGTTTTGATTGGCATTATTTCAATGCTGACAACATGGATAAAGTAAAACCTCAAGGCGGCGGTGCTAATGAGGGATCTATGTTTAAAGTTACTATGAAAGATGGAAAAGAGTTTCTTTATAAAGTTGCATCTGGTGATGCACAGGGAGAGTCTTATTGGTATTCCTTAGACCGTTACTTCGGTACTAACATATCTCCTCGCATTGCGATGATGAACGTCGGTATAGGTCCGATTGAATCAGCTATTGATGAAGACGTTGGAGCGAGTAAAAGTATTAAAGGTCTTGTAGCCGATAAAAGATTAGACGGTAAGCCCGATTCTTCTTCTGGTATAGGTAGGATTATTAAAACCTCTATCGCACAGAGATTGAACTGGGTTGAAGAAAGAGTTAATCGGATTAAAAATTCTTCTGATCTTGGTGGCGGACATTTTATGGAGTGGATGGATGGAGAAAAATGGGTAAAAGACTCCAGTGTGGGTGCTGATATTGTTACCCGTTCTGGCGACAGAGATTTTTTAGTATCTTGTTTAGATACAACCAGTAAGAGAGAAAGTTTCTACGCCATAACTTTATATGATCTTCTTTTAAACAATTACGATAGAAATATAAATAACTTTTTATTGAGTCCAGATCGAGGAATTATTCCTATTGATAGCGGTGCTTCAGGAGAACAAAATATTGGCGGCGATTCATTAGCCATGTTTGCAGAAGCTGATGAATCTAACATTTTGAATCAAACACCTTGGACTACTTTCAATAACACTAGATTTACTGGTTTTGAGGCATTGGTTGAAAAAGGTGAATCCTCTATAGAAGACATAAAGAAAGAGATGTCTGATTTCTTTGATCGCGTATATGACTATGACAAGCTACAGGAATTTTCTAAAATTTCGGGTTTGGAGATGGCTGACCCCTATCAAAGTGCGGAATCTTATGAGATGTCAGAATTACTAAAGAATGAAGATAATAAATTTAGAGATCTTTTTGTGAAGAATGTTTCTGATCTAATATTTTATGGAGTAAAAGATTCTGATGTCGTAGATATAAAATCAAATAAAAGTCAATCGGATGATTGGATTTCTGATATTAAGGAGGCTGTAGGAGAGAATTCTGGGTGGGATCAAAGATCTAATGTTATGGACCCTAAAGAAACTATATTTACTGATTCTGATGGAAATGATGTTATGGGAGCGGAACTTGATAAAGATCCCAACGGGAACCTTCATATTAGTTCTATGCGTTCTTTTGATCGCGGTAAGGGAAACGCAGGTAAGTTTTTAAGCGCATTAACTAGAGCGGCTGATTCTTCAGATACTACTATGACATTAATAGCAGAACCTTTCGGCGAGGGTGGCTTAGATAAAGAAGGTCTTAAACGTATATATAAGAGAAATGGATTTGTTTTTAATAATCCTAATGATCCTGATACAGGAGTTAGAGAACCGACTAAGCCATTAATTATTAATCCCGATGCTGGTTTTGTTGAAGTTGATATCGGTCCTCCAAAAGAAGAAGTTCCCAGATATGCTTCAGATGATCAGGAAGACGAATATGAGTAAAGTTATAGCAGTATCGTGCGGTCAAAGATCTGATTTTCCTAGAGCAGATGCTGTTTGGTTTTCAGACGGACGGGTGTTTGTTTCGGATACTGACCTCGGTCAAATGTGGAAATTCCGTATAGAAAGAACTACTAAACGAGTTGAATCAGGTATTAAGAAGAAAAAATACACCCAAAACGATTTCATAGACGTCTTTACAGGTCATTTAAGTGGTCGTTTTGTATTTACTCACCGGATTTTAGACCAAGATGAGGCTGATTCTGTCATTAAAGACAGCAAGTTAAGCAAGACTGAGTAGCATTTGTAGCTAACATTTTTTGTCTTTTGTTATTGAAAATGTTTTATAGGTCATCTATACTTTTGATATAGCCCAAAAAGGGGGTGTTAGATGACTACTGAAACTTCCACAAAACCGTCTGTCAAAGACATGAAGTTTATGCTGTCCCTGATAAGCGACACTTTACATATCTATGACTACCCCACTTCCTCTATCTTCTCTGCCGTTACTAGGTGTTCGATAGTAGGTTATTTGTATGGGATTGGTTATACAGAGTCTGAAGAATTAACTAATCGCTCAGTTACTATTTTTCGACATTTGACAAACTATGCACAGAACAACAGTGAGTACGATTGGTTTACTGATTGGTCAAAGAAGCTGGTTGATTCTGTAAGAGAACGAAAACTAACTGAGGATAGAACGATATAGATGTCTTTGTACTGTAATGTTACGGAATGTTCGAATTGGAAAAAAGCTGATGAGACTGCAACTACTAAAGGATTGTTAGAACGTACTTATACAGGTACATGTTCTCGCTCTTCTATTAATGTAGAAAAGACCACCATTAAAAAGATTGGTGGATATAGATTTGATCTCTCTGTTTGTTCAAGTATGAATAGGGATGATGAAGAAGCTTCTGTAGGAATAAATTGTTCTGATGACAATTGTAAATTTAATGCAGAGAATGCTTGTATTAAATTAAGTCTTGGTGTGGTTGGTGGTGTTAATAGAGATGAAAATGTATATATAGATATTGATGACCGTGGAGTAGCTATCTGTAAATCACAGGCAGTTAAAAGTCGTAGAGATTTTGTTGACTGGGCAAGACCTTACGACGCTGAACCATTTTCTTAAGGGGGGCATTTTGTACGAGTCAGGCAGCGAGGAAGATTTTCAGTTTTTATTAGATCCTTTTACAGGTAGAATAGTTTTAGTAGCTCCTGCTCCTATGGTAGCTTTTGAGAATTTACAGTCTTTTGATGAATTTGTAGAGATGTTAAATAAGGTTTCTGATACGTTAAACAATGAGATGGCTAAAGAGCGTGACAAGCCTATAGTAAAGCGAACAAAAATAGATGCTAACTACGCAAAAGAGGTAATAGACGCGTGGCAGAATCAGATGATAAACAAAAACTTACAGGAACTTGGCCCCGAGAAACACGGGAACGAGCCAGAGAACTATACCTCTCAGGACAAACCATAGAGGCTATTAGTTACGAGACGACAGTTCCGATCTCCACTCTTAACTATTGGAATAGTCAGGATCAGTGGAAGATGGATAAGCGTATTGCTGAGAACGAATCAGCTTTAAGAGAGCTTGATAGTGAGGTATCTATATCAAATGAGGTTCGAGAAAACCTTTTAAGAGGTCTTCGACTCATTGGAGAAGCTGGTGAGGATGCTCTTCGTGACGACAAACTGAGATTTAGAGATAAAAAACAAGCTGCCGACGTTATGTTAGAAGGGTTGCGAGGGCAGTTGGAATTAGAAACAGCGAACCAAACAATGGAATTTCTTCGTGAGATAGCAAAAATAATCAGGGAAGAAGTTAAAGATGACGAAACCCTACGCAGACTCGCAGTCCGACTCACAGAACTCGGTAGATTATTCAATAATCGGGTCCCTGCTTGATTTCGGGATTGATCCTGCAGAACAAATAGAATCAGGTGAGTTTGAAGATGATCAATATGCTCTCTTTGAACAGAATCCTGTTGATATAGAAACATTTTTATATGGTGAGAATTATTTAAATCTCAATATAAGACTGTCTATTCCTCAATTAGAGTTGGTAGATAACCTATCTAATATATTTGATCCACCTATTTACACAGAAGGTGTACTGATGGCGGGACAGGGTTCTGGAAAAGACACCTGCTCTATCTTCATCAACCTTAGAATTATCTATTTATTGCATTGTCTTAGAAGTCCGCAACGATTTTTTAATATGGATACCAATAGCTTTATTGATTCCATTAACGTTGCTCCTAATGCTGACCTAGCAAAGAATATATATTTCAGTACTCTTGCTAATATTCTTCGTGCCGCTCCTTTATTTCAAGAAGGAACTCCTTTTTATATTCCTCACAAGATAACAGCTAACTTAGTTACATTTAATAAAAATATTCGATTGATTAGCGGTAATTCAGAGAATGAGGCATGGCAGGGATACACTCCAATACTTATTGTTTTGGATGAAATTGATGCATTTAAGAGCGATCAGGAGCTTAGAAGGAGTAAAAGTCAGCGATCTATTGGTGCTGAAGGCGTATATGACACGGCAAAATCACTAGTTCAGTCTCGTTTTCCGGGTACTGGGAAGATAATTTCACTATCTTGGCCCCGTTTTAAGGGTTCTTTTATACAAAAAAGGTTCTTAACAGGACAAACTGAGAAGAGAACTTACGTTTCTTGTAAGCCTAGTGGCGAACCTTACGCTACATGGGACTTTAATCCTTCAAAAAAGAAAGAAGATTTCGAAGATTTTTACGAAACTGATCCTGTTCTGGCACGAGCAAGGTTCGAATGTGACCCTCCATTTGCTAGAGACGCGTTCATTAAGGAAACAGATTCTGTACTTCTAGCATTTGATGCTGCTTTAGATCCCGTTACTGAGAAAGTAACTCACGTTGGTGCAAAGCCTATTCGTGAAGTTGGGATGATGGACAAGAAACATAAATATTATATTCATGTTGATCTAGGTCTTAGACACTCTAATGCAGCTTTAGGTATTGCTCATAAAGAAGAAGACAGAATTGTTTTAGATTTAATACAAGCTTGGGTTCCTGAGCCTGAAAAAGACGTTCATTTTAAAGATATAGAGAATTTTATTCTCGATCTTAGGGATGAAGGATATAAAATCCTTAGTGTTACTTATGATAACTATCAATCAGTAAGCTCTCTTCAAGAGCTACAAAGTAAAAACATTCCCGCAAAGTATAAATCAGTAACCAGAACTAGAGAGGCTTACGATACTTTTAAAGATTTAATTTATCAAAATAAGATAGATGGGTATTTCGATGAAGAAGTTATTGATGAGCTTTTAGGTTTAGATGTTGTTTACGGTGAGCGTGTTGAACCCCGCCCCGGAATGAAAAAAGACCGTGCTGATGCTGTTGTCGGGGCCATACATGGAGTTCTTCGTGAGAATTCTGTTGTCACTGGTTTGCGTGTTATGGGTAGTTTAGCTCCTATATATACGAACCCTGATGTGATTGCTAAAGAAGCTGAACAAAATAAAAATACCAACCTATATGACCCTAGAAAAGATTTCGGTGCGGACTCTGTTAAGGCTCGTGTAGTCAGCAGTGTTCCTGATACTTGTACCCTATGTCAGAGGATCGGTGGTGTCGAATACTCCGATACAGCAGGCAATAGGCTATTAGACTCTAGTCTAGCAGTCATAAAAGTGTGTATAATTTGCGGAACTAAATGGTCTTTAGATAACGAAGATTGGAAAATTATTAAACCGCCTGATGAAGAATCTCTTCGTGAGGTAGCGGGAATATCTATAAATGGGAATTCTTGATACATTAGCTAATACTTTCGGTGCTGGTCGTAATGGTGCAGGAAGCAGTTCTATGCCCATGCCACAAGGTATGGAAAATTACTCTCGCATGCAGGGTGTTCTTGGAACATTAGACGAGATAGTTAAATCAGCGAACACTGCACAGAATGGAAATTCTTCTGCTGGAAGAATGTCTCCTCTTGGATTAGATGCGATTATCCAAGACTGGGTTCGTCAACAGTTTATCTATCGGCGGTCTATCCTTCAGGATCTTTATGTACTTTCTTATCAAGTTACAGAGATACGTTCTGTTGTGCTTGCTATACAAAGAGAAGTCTTTAGAAGAGGTTTTGGTACTTGGCAACAGAAATTTGTAGCTAAATGTCCTGAGTGTGGTAAAGAGACACAAGATGGCGACCAAGCTGATTGTGATGAGTGTTTTGTTTTTGAGATGAATGCAGAACAGGTCTATGACAAAGGTCTAGATCAGATGGTTCTGAAAGATGTCAAAAGATTTAAACGTGATGCTGACGGTAAAAGAATTAGAACTGAGTTGACTATCCCTGATCGAAGCCAACAAAAAGGTTTTGAAGAGCTTACTAAAGATGCAAACAGCTTCCATCAGAACTTAATTGATGTTCTTCAAGAGTTTATGATGGATATACTCATCGCTGATGATGGGTTCCTTCTTCTTAACAAAGAATATGAAGTAGATAGAAGAACTGGGGAAGTCACTACTTCTCGAGTATTTGAAATAACTCGACTACATCCCGCTCTTACTGAATATGATATCGATAGGAAGGATGGTCTTCCTGAAAGATCCCACTGGTTGTGTCCTCTACATAGAGAACAACAAACTCACACATCACCCGGAAGTTGTGATGTAGTTAATCAAGATGGATTCATTTGTAGTGCTACTCTTGTTCCCGCCATGTTCAGATATTACTGGCGTGGTCGTTATAGGTATTACACTGCTAATGAAATTATTCATGCATCGTACTTCAACCCATCAAAGACTTATGGATACAGTCCAGTACTGACAGTCTTTGAGAAGATTCTAGCTCTCGTTGGGGCTGACAGGACCCTTTACAGGTACTGGTATGAGCGCCGTATACCACCGGGATTGTTAATTACTTATACCGATGATCCAGAATCTCTAGAGACAGAGATTGAGCGGATTAAGATGCAGATGATGAATGATCCGAATACCTTCCCTTGGGTTGCAGCTTCGGCTAGATCCAACAGAGGTAAGACGGACTTCGTCAAGCTTGCCTACACATTCCAAGAGCTTGACTATCTCCCTGTAAGACAGGAGATACGAGAGCGTGTTGCTATGTTGTGGGGAGTTACTCCGTTATTCACTGGAGATACTAGAGGTATCGGTGGTGGATTAGGTGGAGGTAAAGAGTCTGCTCAGACATCAATGCACGAAAATTTGGTTGAGTCTTATCAATCAGTAATAAATAAAATGGTTCTTCCTAAATTACTTGACGAACTAGGTATTACTGATTGGGAAGTAGTCTTAACTCCTCCTCGTGAGAAGAATGAAGCTGATGATCTAATGATTGAGAAGCAACGTATTGATAATGCTGTAGCTATGATGCAGCTAGGATACGAAGCTGTTAAACAGAAAGGTCCAGACGTTAGATTTACATTTAAAAAATTACCTCAAGTTCCCGGTGCTCAACCCGGCATGCCCGGAGGTCCTGCTGGTCCTCCCGGTGGTATGCCCGGAATGCCTCCCGGTGGCGACCCCGCTGCGGCTCTTGCCGCTCCTCCAGCAGGAGGTGATGCTGGTGCTGCGTTGCCTGCCCCGCCTCCTATGTCAGAAGGAGGGGCTGGAGTTCCTGAAGGAGAGCCTAACGTATGACGATACGAGATAGGGATGTAATTAGTCAGATAGATTCGTACCTGAATCCTGATCCTGTTGATCTGATCGATGGGTATTTGGAGAAAAACTTTCAGGTAGAACCAATTATGACAGAGGGCGGCACTGCCCAAGTCCCTGAATCATTCTTCCAAGAGTTCGACATCCTTACTAAGGGTGATATGCGATCTACTCTTTTTGATGAGGATTTTCTTCTTGAAGAGATGGATCTTTTAAAGGCTAATGGAATTGTCGGTGCTGTAGGTTCTTTAGGAGCAAGAATAGGTGGTAGACAAGGTCGTGGTGAAGCTTCTGGGTTAGGTGCGTTAGAAAGAGTACGAAATGCTGCAAGAAGTGTAGGTAGGTCTGCCAGAACTGCTGGTGAGGCTACTGATAAAGGCTGGGGAACCGTAAAGAATAATTCATGGTTTGCTCCTTGGTCGGCTGCATGGCGTAATAAAGCTGGAGATATCGCTAGAGAGGGCGGTAAAACTGCAAAACAGGCAGCAGGTGCATTTAAAGAGGGATATCAGTTACAACGTAGATTAGAAAGAAAAGCTAATCAACCTATTAAAAGTAGGATGTATGAGAGTAATCCTAAAGCTTACAACGAGGCTAGAGGTCGTTTAGCTACTAGATATGCCAATGCTCATGCTGATGCAGAGAAATCTTATAAAAGTTCTAGAAATGATTATAAAGCTAGTGCAGTTCAGAAACTTTCAGAAACGCTTGGTATAGATCCAGCTAGTGGTGAGGAGTTACATACTCTTAAAGAAAAAGACACAAAGACTAAAGCTACTACAGCTAGACAAGCTAAGAGTAAGGGACTAGAAGTAATAAATAAATTAGAGGATGGGCGTGTTGAAGTCGCTGCTAATCCCGATACTTATGGAAAATTAACTTGGAATGAGAAAGGTCAACGTCGCAATGAGCTTCTTGAGAAACATGGTAATCATGTAGCTAGGAAGGGCGAAGCGCTAACCAATGATGAGAGGAATGAATTACAAGAAATTAATGATGGTATGAATATCCGTGAGTCCGCTGAAGCAGTTGGTACTGATTTGGATATGGTTGAGTATCATGTTAATCAGATAGAGAGATCGCGGAACTCAGCTTTTAGGGCTACTGATAAACGATTAAATAAAGTTATCCCTCCTGCGGATGGATGGCCCGACAGTTTTGGCGGGTCTGATCTTGCTGACGGAGTTAATAGTCGTTGGGAAGAGAATGGTGCTCCTCAAATTGATGCTGCTATGAAACAACTTGAAGGAGCATTAGAAAAGAAGGGACAGCAGTTACCCGGATTTGAAGATGCGATGTTGAATGCTCACGTAGATCATATGCAAGGTCAGGAGCATTCACGTACTGGTTCTATGACAGAAGCACAGTTAGCTTCTGAAGTTAGGTCTGCTAGAGGACCTAGCGGTATAGACGCACAGGCTGCTACACAAACAGGTGGTATTCCTGAAAAGGATCGTGAGTATATAAAACCCGGTCAGTCTGCTCCCGAGTGGGGAGGTAGTCAGGTACAAGAGATAACCACTCCGGGTGGAGCTAGATACTACTCTAGAAAGCAGTCTGCTCAGTTACGTAGTCAGGCTCAAAAAAAGAAAGAGTCTTCAGATAAACAGCAGAGAGAAAAAGCAGCTAGGGCTGAGAAAGAACAGGCTGGTAAAGAATCTGGCGCTCGAAGAAAGAAAGCTGAACGTCAAAGGAAGATTGAAGATACAAAAGAAGCTGTTGGTGGTGCTGTAAAAGGCGCTAAAGAAAAGGCTGGGGCAGCCGCTAGGAAAGCTGCAGAGTCTCCAGCACTACGTGGCGGTTCTTCAGATAGAGATATAGAAGAGAAGCGTTCAGAAGAAGAAGCCCAACGTAAACAGAAAGAAGTAGAACGTAAGCAGAAACAGCAACAAAAAGAAGAAGAAAAAACTAGAAAAGAATTAGAAGATGCTATTAAGACAGTATTAGCAGACAATGAGACGGAAGAGCTTAAAAGACGAGCTAAAGAAGCTTCTGAGGCAGAAGGTGTAGATGAGACTACACAAGAAGCTCTTAGTTGGATAGATCGAGCTTTAGGCGGTACTGCTGAAGATAAGAAGAATAAACCTATAAAACCAGCATCTATAGATGATGGGAAAATAGGTGCTTTGTTAGGTCGAATAGGTAGAGCATTAAAACCGCAGATGGAAGGTGAGTGGAGCAGACGTAAAGTGCAAGAAGCCTTAGAGTCAGAAGCAGATGTTACTAAATCTCTAGATCAATTCTTTAATTTAAAGAAGTCTAAAGATTCGGCGGATACTACTGATGAGTTGATGTTCTTTTTGGATTCTATAGCTCATGGAGTAGAATATGGATTAACCTTAAAAGAATCTACTAACTTTGCGGTAGATATGGTTTCCAAGTCTAATGATGAGTTAGATGATTATCTTGATAGAGTTGCAGTTAGCGGTTCCGTATTTGTAAAAGCTAATCTTGAAAGTTACAGATCTGATCCTGTGAGTGAAGTACAAGGAATGATAGACGCTCTTATATTATTGGATAGTGTGAATAGTCTGGAAACTAAATAATGAATAAAGATAAAAAATCAATTGATCTGATTGAAAGATATCTTGATAAGCAAGAAGATAAAGCTCGTCTTATTACAGTCGCCGAATTAGCTTTAAAGCTGTTTCAAAAGGCTGCTCCTACAACCACCGAATCTGCTGTTGGTAAACGTTTAAGGGGTCAAAGAGAGAGGAAAGGCGAGGCTTCCGGTCACGCTTTATTTCCTCATCTACGACCTATGTATCGAACAGTACATAGAAGGAAACCTCGTGAATTAGTATTTCGTGCTATTCGCTGGGTTAATCCCGCCCGCATGTTTCCTATTTCTCAATACGATGAAAAGAAATTAAAAAGTCTTTCGGAAGAAGAATTTGAAGAAGCATTTTCAGAGCTTGCTAAATACAGGCGTGAGGCTGCTGTAATAAATAATAGATATGGTCAGATGATCAACATGATTGATTCTGGTCAGCTTCCTTACTATATTCCTTTTGCAGAAGTTCCAGAACAGAGATTTGCCGATTTACAGCAATACAGAAATCGTGCAGAACGTTTAGGTAAAGGTGCTAGTGATTGGGGATGGGAATTAGATACTAAGGCAGAAGAGTTCCGCAAAGTATTTGAAAAGCGTTTCCAGAATATAGACAGTATTGATGGTTTATGGACAGACGGACCTCCTCCATTTATGAGAGTTAGAGAGGGACGCAAGAACCAGAAACTTATGCGTGCTCAACGTCAGTACCACGATAGATTCGCTATGGAAGTTAAGATGGAGGATGGCGAGATAATAGAAGCTTTTGTAGCTGCTGAAAGCGAGAATGGGGCTAAAAAGAAATTTTTCGACATGCTTCCTCATCATGATTTTGATGAAGATGACGTTAAGATTGAGAACAAAGGTCGTGTGAAACTACCTAAGCAAGCTCAGATTAATGTTCGTGAGTTTGTTGCTGTACCTGCTGAAGAAGTTCGTGCTGGTGAAGAGAATAGAATGCCTAAAGCACGAGATGTAGATGGTGCTCGAGTATTTTTGCTTCGACAACCTGCTGGACTGGGACATTCTGTGTTAGGTGATCAGCAATATACTAACGCTGTTAAAGCTGGTCAGGTAAAAGTTGGACCGAAAGGTAACAAGATTAATCTTATTTTTGAAGATGATGCTTGGGTAGAACCAGAGATGAGAAGATTGCATCGTTGGACACAACGTGGTCTTGCTCCCCACAGAGGCGGAGCTAGTGAAGTTCCCGGTGGTCACGATGCTGCTCGTAGTAGACAGATTCCCCAACAGCTAGATATGTTTAATCGCGGTCCTAGACCTTTTAGAGATCCTGAAAGAGTTTATGGTGTAGGCGCTAAACCCGGCGATGAGCCTGAAGCGAATCCTAGGGCTACTGAAAAGAAAGACAAAGTGCTTTCTGATTTGAATGCTGCTTTTGATAAACACAATATAGATACTTCAGCTATTGCTCTCGATCCTGAAAAAGATGTTTTTGATGCTGAATATATGTCCGACCCTAGTAACTATGCATCCGTAGAGCGTATTCCTCAGGGAGGAATTCACGCCGCTAATACTATGATTGTTGAGATGAACGATGGGTCTAAGTGGGTTTGGAAAGCTACTCATGGTGAGATGTATGGTGAACTTTCTACTTGGGCGTTAGCCGCTGCACTTGGCACACAGATTGTTCCTCATGTTGAGATGGCAGTAATTCCTTGGGATGCTTTACCAGATCAAATAAAAGTATCCGAAAATGCTCAAAAATATTACGCAGACCAAGGCGGGCATTTTATGCGTTGGGAAGATGCTGGTAGACAAGGCAACAATCGGATGAGAGATCAAGCGCCTGATGGAAGTACTAATAAAACTTCTGTCAAACTTATGGATACAAAAGAAAAAAGAGCACGTATGTTTACTCTTTCTATCATAGACAACTTTACTGGTAACCGAGATAGGCATGATGGTAATGGTGTTGTTGATAAAGATGGCGGTGTAGTGGCTATTGACAATGGTTTTGCTGATGGTTGGCATAGAGAAGGATGGCAAGGAGAGGGAAGTTTTGGTAGTAGACTCCAACTTTCTAATTACGAGCATGACTACCAATATTATGCTAAACAATCCTTAGATAAATCTATTGCTGCTGGAACTGTTAGTGCCGATCAAATAAGAGATGAAGCTAGAGAGTGGTTTAAAAGTAATTGGAACGGTGCAGCGTTGGCTGATGTAGCTTCTGCCTTTGTTCCAGATCGTGGAGTTCCTACTAATCTAGAGGATATCACTGAAGATGATTTTATTAATGGAGTAGTAAATAAGTATATAGAAGAGTATTAGATTAAATTCTTGACAAACGTACCTATATTTTTGCTATACTTAGAGTAAATATATAAGTGAGTAAATAAATGGCAATATTAATAATCGCAACTAGCGGAACAAAAGAAGGTGAATATCAAGCAGACGCTGCTGTACTTCCTAATGGAAAAATTTTATTAAGTGCTGATGCGGATGATGATATGGCTACCCTTTTAAAAAGACAGATTAAAATGTATAAAGAAATGATTTCTGATACAACTGGAAATCCTGCTACAGGTGAGCAGCTTTTAGAAGGTATCGCTAGTCGTTGGCAGAATATGTATTCTGCTGCAGAGATATTTGATGATGAGGATGCTGATGAAGCTAAGAAATTTGTGCAAGAATCAAGGATGAAAAATGCCTGAGGATAAAGAAAAGGACGAGGATAAAAAGTATCCTGAAATATGGAGAATGTTTGACGGGGTTGGTACGTATCTAGGATACATATCTGAAAATCCTGAAAGTTCTCCTGCTCCTGATAAATTTCACATTCTTGTTAATGGTAGGGAGAATCCCTATCTAGATGAGTTGGTATGGACATTTCATACATTAGGTGAGGAGATTTACGAACTACCCGAACACTCTGACGGAGAACCGGGAAGTTACGTGATTGCCCCTGTTGATAAAGAAGAAGCTTTAAGCGTTCTTACCGACAGTGGGTTTATGGCTTCTCTATCTACAGACGATGATAACGATGAGTTACTTCGCGAGTTAGATAAGCTAGAGACTATTAAAGGCGGGGAAAGTAAAAGATATTCGCGTAGTTAACTGTGACAGACAAACTGATTACTCAAATAGAAGAGTTTATTGTAAAGCAGCAATCACAGCCTGCTTTAGAATACGTTGACACCGCTGGTCAGGATAAAGCATCTGCCGCGGCTTCTGCTCCTAAGCCTACAGGAAGTGCGGCTCCCTCAGGAAAAGTTCCCACTAAGATTTATGAAATGGTACGTCGTGGTGGTCGTGTTTTTGAACGTGTAAGGACTGCTTGGGTTAATCCTGATGTAGCTCAACGATTACAAAGAAGTAAGATGGCTACCGATTGGATTAGAACTCTTGGTAATTATCTTCCTTTATATTTCGTTGGCGGTTACGTCAGAGATAAATTCTTAAAAAAAGCCCCTAACGATATAGATATTATTTCACTTATACCACTTTCTCAGGTGCGTCCTATATTAAATCGTTTGAATATTCGATTCACTGAGCACAATAATTCCCATGCTCGTATTAAATTTGAGGTCGGTGGGCTTTCTGTAGATGTAATTCACGTTAAGCCAGATGACTTGAAGAATAATATGTTGTCTCGTGACTTTACTATCAACTCAGTAGCACAATCTGTTACTGGTCAATTCTTTGATCCCGCTAGAGGATTGGATGACATCAAAGCAAAGATGTTAAAAACTCCGGGTGGTGATCCAGAAGCTACATTTAAGAATGATCCTATTCGTATTTTAAGAGGGATTAGATTCGCAGCTAGTTATCCTTTAAAGATTGATCCAAAGATTCCTTCCGCTGCAAAAAAGACCGCTGAAGGATTATCTAAAAAGAAACCCAGAAGAATTGGGTTTGAGGTTAAAAAGATTCTCCAGACTGAGAAACCTTGGGTAGCTGCAAAGCTTATTGGAGAATGGGGTATAGCTGAATATATATCTGAGGGTCTTGGAAATGTTGTTAATCTACGACAACGTGGTTCTCAGCATAGATATCATGCATGGGCGCAAATGATTGCAGCACTAAAGCGTGCAAAAAGCCGTGAATTAGCTGTAAATGCGGCGATTATGTTCTCCTTTATAGGTAAATATGAAGTTTCCAAAGGTGGGAAGACTAACGATTTTACTGGTTGGGAGGATAAAAGTGCTAAAATGGCACACAAAGAATTACTAAATCTAGGATTTAGTAAAGAATATGCAAATAAAATCCATCTAATTATCTATAACTTGAAGGTTTTAGCTTTAGATAATCCAAGTAAAGACGAATACAGAAAGGTAGCATTGTCCGCAAGAGAAGATTTGCAGAATTATTTGACAGTAGCAGAAGCATTGATTGGAACAAGTAATATAGATAACGATAAATTTGTTCAACTGAAAAAGAATATTGAAAGATACTCAAAGAACGATCAAGAAATTGACGGACAAGAATTAAATACCACGAGTGGTGTAGAAAAATTTGATGACTCTGATAAATTATTAAAATCAGATATTGATTTACTAAAAGAAGCAGGGCTGCTTCTTAGGAAAATATAACTGCTATGTCAAAGATGGGACGTCCAAGATTAGATCAGAAAGAGGGCTTTCATAGGCACGACGGCTATGATCGTTTACATCCAATAGAACAACACCATTGGATGGACCTCCATGAAGATTCAATAAAGAAATCTAATGACGCTGATGAAGGCGAGAGCGCTGCGGTTGAGATTGTGCAGTTATTAGACGATATAGAAACTCTACAAAAGCAGGATGTCGGTAACGAAATGCTGTTAGAATTAGAAAAATCTATTCAGACTTTGTTAGAGATCAAACGTGCTAAGGCTAATAATAGGCACAATAATAACAATAAGTTAAAAGATCCTAGGGAAGAACAGTCTGCTTTAGGTGATAATGAAGGCGAGGTCAGGGAACCAAATACGATAGGTTTACCATAAAAAAGGAAGGTAAGGTATGGCAACTAAAAAGGTAGAAGAAACACCAGCAGTATCTGCATCAGATATAGATGATCTAAAAACACAGATAGCATCTATACAAAATCTTGCAGAAGTAACCCACGCGGCTTTAGACGCACTGACGACTAGAGTAGCTGCTATAGAAGATAAGACTTCTGACGGAAGTGAAACAACCGATGAAGATAAATTTATCATTATGTGGGAATATATCCAGAGACTTAATTCATTAATCAATAAAGGTGGATTGGGTAATCAGATTGACGGTGCGGCGGAAGAAGCGCTTCAAGAGATTCTTGATAGGGCTGAAGACGATTAATGCCTCGTACTCGTGTCTCACGTAGTAGAAAGCCATTCAAACTTAATAAATCTAAACTACAGACGCGAAAGATAAATAAATCCTCAGCTTTCTGGCAGAAGTTAGCCAGAACTGAACCTAATAATGCAGAGATGACTTTATATGGAATCATGTGTTATTTGGATCTACCGTATAAATATACCGGGAGTGGGCAGTTCATATTAATGGGCTGCGCTCCCGATTTTGTTCATAAGGCAAAACGTAAAATAATCGAGATGTATGGGGAGCGTTGGCACGCCCCCTCGGAAGAAGAGGAAAGGATAAAACTTTTTGCTATGTCTGACTATCAGACTTTGATAGTATGGCAAAGAGAATTAAAACCTAATAATAGAAAAAAGTTATACAAGCGGTTACTTGATTTTGAGGCGTTATGAGCTTAAACGATATCGGATTAATAGTTTCTCTTGTGATGGCTCTATTTGCTTGCATAGGGGTCTTATGGGGCTTTGCCTATAGATGGGGCGGTCTGAATGAAAGAATTGCTAATATAGAAGAGAAGCTTAATCTTTTATATACAGTTTATGTAGAGAATGCTCTCGTCACCCAATATCAATCTGGTAATGTCTCTCACTCTTCTCCATATAGATTAACTAATCAAGGTCAAAGAGTATTAATAGGAATTACCGATCTCCTTACACAGTCAGATTTAGTTACACTTAAAACAAATAATCAATCTAGTTCTCAAATTTTTCTTTCGTTAGTGCGTGTAGTTGGCATGGATCGAATAGTTGAATACTGTTTAGACCATGAAATGACTGTTGCTCAATTCTCAGCGTTAGCAATAGCAGCAGTTAATTCTACAGACGATGTTACTTAATCTAACACTTAATGAGTTACTTTATTTAGATGACGGGTTAACCGTGATTCGAGAAGACGGCGATCTTGATACGCGTTATTCTGGATATAGGGCATTAGCACCAATGGCAGTATCGGCTGCCTCTCCCGAATTATTATTAAAGTTAGGATCGGCTATAGTTGTTTTAACTGATGTTGATGAAGTAATTCCTATAGAGTTTGATGAGGATGAACTATGGTTGTTACGAGAAGTATCTCAATCAGTAGTTAATTATAATGGGGAATCAGTAGGAATTAATTTAAAACGAAAGATTTATCGTGCGTTAAGTAGTTTATACGCAGGAGAGCTTCTTGAAGAACTAGACGACCTCCCTCCAGTAGATGATTCTTTAACTGATGCTGTCGATAAGAAAAATAATGATTACTTAGATGCTTATCATTATTTAGAGGATGACTCTGAGTAGGCTAATTCTTTTCCAAATTTTATGTGTGACCTGCATGTACCATTTCTACTTGAAGTTGTAATTAAAACACCGCAAGCAAGACATCTTCCTACATATTTATTTTTTATGCAGTCAGGGCATCTAGCTCTACCATGTAGTTTTAATATATGTTTCCATGTTTTTGTGTGAGTTCCGCATGCAGAACAAATAGTATCTACGTTACGCGTCATTTTTTTAACACGCCTGTATCGCTCTTCTTTACATTTCGATTTACCGCAGATAAGCATTTTTAAAGAAGCTACTCTACTAGCGATAGTGCGAACCGGATCACCGCATACTTCACAACTTTGTTCTTCTATTGATCTATTACAGCAAGTAGATTGGTATTGATAGGAGGGCAGAAACTTTTTATCACAATATGGACAAATTCTTTCTCGGGATTTCCATCCCTTAGTTGTTGAAGTTAATAGGTACTGACGAACTCTTTCTCGGGAGATGTTTAATAAACGCCCTATTTCAGACTTACTGTGTCCTTGTTCAAATAGTTCATGAGCTTTAATACGATTTTCACTGAGCATAAGAGTTAGCCTCCTATTGATAACTCTTTAGCACCTCATCAATCGCACTCTCTTCTGTATCTACTCTTGTATTTTCAAAATTACTATCTAACACTTGCTGCATTATTTCGCGCTTACTATCTATGACCTTTGCCATTTTTTCATCAAATGTTTTCTCGACCTGCATGTACTGAATAAGAACTCCATTGTTTTGTCCTATCCTATGTACTCGGTCTTCCATCTGTTCTTCTAATGCGGGGGACCATTGTCTCTCAACAAATAAAGCATTACTTGCTGCGGTTAATGTAACTCCCATACCCATAGCAGAACTTGCTAGAAAAACCATACAGTTTTCGTCTTCTTGGAATATATCTATATACTTTTGTCTGTTTTCATTCGCTGTACTACCGTCTGCACGTACATATTTAATCTTTGCTTGTCTCACAGTTTCTTCAAGTTTATCGAGTACGTCACGATGATGTGCAAATACGACTAATTTATTGTCTCCTTCTACAACTTGCTTAATATAATTACCTGCTAAGTCCACTTTAGCCATACCAATAGTGTGTCTTAACAACCCTAACTTAGCTAATACATCTGGAATTTGGAGATTTCTATTACTTTTTACTTGTTCTAGACTCCAAACAAGATCCTTTTCAGTTTTAATATACTCTTTTCTATACTTAGAAGGTAGTTCCAAATAGATATTTTGCCTTCTTTTTTCTGGTAATTCAGTTAATACCTGTGATTTTTTACGTCTTAACATCAAAGATTTAAGTCTTTTTCCTAATTCATCAAGGTTAGTTGCACCAGAAAATTGCCATATTTGTCTTTTACCGACACGAATTTGTCTTCCACCACAATAACGAGTACCAAAATAGATCCAATTATTGAATTGTTTTGGAGAAATCATGTTTAAAAAGTTATAAAACTCTATTGGTCGGTTCATAATTGGTGTACCAGATAACCCAATTATGTATTTAGCCTTACGTCCTAAGACTTTAGCGGTCTTACTTCTCTTAGCTTTTGATTCTTTAATAGCAGTAACTTCATCAAATACGATAGATTCGACATTAACCTTGTCGATATCTTCCATACGCCAGATTAAGTCATAGTTAATTACATAGAAATCTTTATCTAATTCAAATTCATCTTTGCCATTACGAATTAATTGAACATTAGCATCCGGTATCCATTTCTTTATTTCTCTATACCAGTTTTGTTTAACAGATGCGGGGCAAATTATCATGGCGGGTCTTATTTCTTTATGTATTGATAACCATGCAATAGTTTCAATAGTCTTACCAAGACCCATCTCATCAGCAATAAGTACACCTTTACCTTCTTTATAAACTTCTTCCATGTAAGCTACGCATAACTCTTGATATGGAAATAAGTCATAAGGAAGTGAAAGGGAATTACGTATGTCATTAACATACGCTATGGTGTCAGGATCATTAAGATCGCTAACAGATGCAGCCCCACCAAGTTCTAGCAAGGCTGCGGAAGTTCCTTTAGTCTGCTCTGCAAGATTAGAAAGACCGTTGGCTATCTCAGGGTAGAAACCACGGATATGGCTAATTGCTAGGTCCGCAAATTCATCCGATACTTCCCACGCCTTTTCATCAGGTAACCATGTACGCGTTGGGATAGTCTTTATCTTCTCTATTAGAGCAGGGTTATATGGAAAATTAAGCTTCATGTTCTTCGATTTTCAGTATTATTGGCTGTCCTTTTGATACAGCCCATTTAACTTTTATCGGTTTGCCGTACATATGTTCCATTATCATGGCATCTTCATATATGGATTGAAGTTCTTTGTTGTATTCATCAACAATATAGTATCCACTTAAAAATGCACTGGCATACTCTACTTCAGATACCCAATCTCCTCTGGCGTTCCAACCATTCCGAGATAGATATAAGAACGGTTTACCATCAATAGTGGGGTGTTCATATTCCAGTAACACCATATGTTTAGGTACGATAGGAAAACCTTCTATAAACTTAGCGTTATCTACATAAACACTAGTAATCATAGTTCCTGAGAACGCAAAGTTAGTGGAGCGACTTACATTACTGTAATCATTAGCAACCTGATGTATTGTGCGGTTATCCTTATCATCTATGTCATCGCACCATTCACAGTTACCCCAAGGTTGATCAGTACATCCATTACCGCATGTAGCCACCATACCTTGGTGATATCCTTTCTTATCGTATTTATACTTACTTGCTAGCATTACCAATTTGTTATAACCATCCTTCCCTGCATTCCATCGCTCTTTTGCCATTCTCGTAGTTTTCGTGTGCCATCTCTGTTGGTATCTATAATTCCTGTATACCCTGCCACTACTCCTTCACCTTTTCTCACTACCATCACTATGGCAATGTCATCTCTATCCTCTGGAGGTAGGTCACGTATTTGTTTGCCTTGTTCATACATTCTTTCTGCGGATTTTTTGAACGTAGTACCCCACCCTTCATAAACATGAGCATATTGTGTGATGTTCTTTTCACGTAGAAGTTTTGTTACGCCTTCTATCTGTAATGCTTTCTCCATTTCAGAGTTCCCTAGATCGGGAGTAGTTACTCCCACGATCTCTATGTTGTCTCCAACGTCTAGAAATATCACAGGAAGTAACTCATCATATACACAAGCTAATTCTGCACCTTGTTTAGCGATTTCAGCTATTGATTCACTATCTAACATTACTTACCTTTGCCCTCCGCATCATCAGGTTTGAACGATACAGTTCCATAAGCCTTACTGACTCTATCGCTCCACCAAGTAGGCATTCTTGAAGGCAACATAACTGACTCAGCGGTATGGTAGTTCACCGCATATGCCTTCTTTTTAGAATCGCCTCTCAATGCATTAAATGCATCAAACGCTTTCTTTAGTTCGGGTTTGAATTCTGTTCTACAGAACCTTAAATGTAGAGCGGTAGGTTTCTTCATAATTACATAATCAGCATCAGCAAGTATTTGAACATCTAACTGTCTGTTGTGTTGATTAATGAATATAAGTAAGTGACCTTTATGACGGCATACAGCAATCAACTGGAGCCACATCACATTATTAGCGGATTGTGATCTCCTAGCATTCGCTATAAAAGACGCCTCATCTAAAACCACAATAGATGGTTTAAGATCAGCCACTTCCTCTACAGAATCTATATGTTTAATTCTTTTAGGTAGAGCTTTACGAGCATCTTCGGGTATACCCAAAGCTGCTATTTGTGTTCTCTTTTTTCTTCTTGTGAGTTTCTTTTTGGTTTCTTCTGCAAACCACCATGCAAGTGCAGACTTGCCCTCACCCCGGTGACCAGTAATGACCACAACTCCTTCAGTAGGCATTTTTGCCCAAGTAATATTTGTCGCCAACGCACGACTCCTTTTATGTTATTTTGATGGGCGTAATATACAGCCACGTACCACCCACCAATAAGATTGTACCATATTACTATATACGTTTGTCAAGTACCATATAGTAATTGATTTTATTGTTCGACCTAATTCTTTTATCTAATTTGTTATTAAAATACCTTGTGATCGTAAGACCCGAACTTTTTCTGGATCTATAATTATTTCCTCTTCATTTCTTCCATTAAGGAAGGCTAGTATGTCTTCTTTCTTACACATGCCTTCTGCAATCTTTGCATCTTCTGAACCCCATCTCTTTGCGAATTCTTCCGCCTTTTCATAAGAAAGAGTCCAACTAATTCCATCGGCATGTTCTTCATCGCCATAACCTCTAAAAACGTTTATGTCTTTATCAGGAAGTCTGGCTAAAACGCGCCTTTCTTTACCATTCATTAGTTTTCTTTTGTTAGGTAATTTACGCGTAAACAGTTGTATCCATATATCTTTATTGACTGTTGGGAACTCCGCATCTATCCATATATAAGACAAGAGTTGCCAATAATCTTTTTTATCAAGTTCTGAGGCTATGCTCATAAACGCATCCAATCTATAAGGACGCTCATGGAGCATTAACCAGTTTTCCCACTTCTTAGCTTTTCTGGCTTTTTCAGCCTCTTTAAGTTTCGCTTTATAAGCAGAGTTGACTACTTCTATAAAAGAATCGTCATAACCCGCCCAAAAGAGTAGTGGGTGTTTTATAAAGTCACCTAGGTCCGTATCTCTATCTAAATATAATTTTAAATCTTCATGCAGTTCTTCTAGCATTCTTTCTTAATTCTTTTTTCCTTTTTGTTAGTTTTTTGTTTTCTTTTCGTCTGTATGTATCATAATCGGCATAGCCACATGAAACGCATGTAACTACATCGTCTAAATCTTTATAAATATGTCCATTGCACTTCGGGCATTTAGAATTTGCCATCTAACATAATATTTATTAAAACTGCTATTAGTATTGTATTTGCTAACGTTGATACTACTAACACGAACATTAAGATTCGTGTATTCAATATAGTTCTTCTTAATAAGGGGTGGGTCTGTTCTCGAACCATTTTCTGTAAATCATCTACTCTGTTCTTATAATTTTGTATATCGTGCGTATTCACGTATTTTCCCAATCAGATCGTTCATATAGTTGCCTCCTCACAATCTGCACACATTACTTCACCGGAAGTCCCGACTCGTAGCTGTGCTGTATTTATCTCTTTGTTACACCTATAACAAATTGTTCTAAACGGTCCCTTTATATTCCCCTGTAAAATATAGGCTAGCTGAGAACACTTCTCACAATTGTGAGTGTTGATATGTTTGATAGTGTCCTCAACAAGCCTTCGCAGATTATACGGCATTATTACTCCGAATAATCAGCCATGATGTCTCTTAGTGGACGATTATTACCATCATCGGTATATTCGTTATATATAGGTGATGTATTCCACCATTTCTTTTTCTTCATAAGTTCATAAAAACATTTCTTATCGCAATATAGATTACCTTTGTAGCCACGATCTGGTGAGGTTCTTATTCGATACTGGCTATATGTAAGTACAAATTCCTTGCCACAATTGTTACAAGCACAATTAACTGGCTTAGGTTTACAAGTAGGGCATATCTTTACTGGTCTATTAGTCCCCTTTATAAGAGGCATCATCGAATTGCATTCTGGACATATATTCGCTACTCGTACAGCATCGGGTCCATTTTTTGCATTCGGTTTATCTATATTCATTTTGTTGCAAATCTGCCTCACCCTTTCATGGGAGATGCTGTAATTGCGTTCATCAGTTAACAGTTGTGCTAATCCTCTTAAACTTAAATCCTTCTGATTTTCTTTATGTTCATCAATTATTTCTTTTATCCTGAGTCCTAGTTGGTAGGTTGCCTCAGTCATTCTTATAGTTCCGCTAGCGGTCTTTCTTCCTGACTCGTCTAGGTATACATACGTTTCCAAATTTTGTTCTCCTTTTCATTTGCTCTCCTTCTATAATTTATATAATATATTCTGTGTTTGTCAACCCTAAATCACTCTTCTTTTAACTTTTTGGTTACTACATATTCTTTTTCCATCTCAAATTGCAGAACATAAGCAACGCACCTTTTACAACGACCTTCATGCTCACGCCATTCTTCTTCATTATCAGCCTTAGATAAATTTTCGATCATATGTGCTAAATGGTCTGAGAGATATTCGGCTAGGTCATCATTATTGTCTAACCTAGCCTTAATCAGTCGAAATAAAATAATCTGAAGTGGCATCTCTTTACCTCGCTATAAAGGTTTCCCTTAGTTGGTACTCACTACCAAACCAATCGTTCTCTGTGCCTTCAAAACCAGTAAGTATGAGATCGGTAATTCCATCACCTTGATCCATCCAATCGGTAATCTGATCTTTAACAGACCGTATCAAGGTATCTCTTTGCCAATCCTCGAGTTTTTCCCATGAGCCTTCTCCGTACTGCTCATCAAATTTTTCCATCACATCATCGCCCCCTATTGCAAAGACGGTTCGGTTGCGGTCAAAAGCATCAATCACATTAGCGTGTTTCGCCTGTTCTTTAGTTATTAGATAATTCATATATATTCTCCTTTTCTAGTTCTAATAATTTTTTTCTTAAACTTTGTCTTGATCCATTCAAATCCAGTACCATTCGTTCAGTCCATTCGCTCTTGTCCCATCTATTGCTATATACAATTAGTTTTGGGTAATTAACGCGACCTTTAGGTACATCAAATACATAAGCCCAATCACATGCAACGTCATAGTCCTGATCAACGGTCCACTTTTTAGCGACAATTTTATTGCCTTCCCAATCCTTTCCCAGATCACCACAACAGGCACATCTAGGATGTCTTTCTTCTTCTTTTAGCGGATCATCATTACTATTGAAGTCAGGTTCAAGTGACCAGTCACATCCTGCTATAGAACTCCAACCGGACTTGTGTTTTTTGGTCAAGACTTTAATTGCCTCCCTAAGACCAAAGTGGTCAATAGCCTCTAAGATGCTATAACCAACGCCAGTTGGGTAGCCGTCATAGTGGCAGTATTTCCCTTCAAATCCTTCTTCAGTTTTTATTCCTATTATTGAATGTGTACTCATTTGTATTTTCCTTATATTTATATTTTATCAAATTCATGTATACGTTTGTCAACTAGCTTTGCGGAAGTAGTGCCAATCCCATTTAGAACATTTATCACAACCCCCACAATCAAGTCTTCCGAATCCATGTACAAAATCACATTGAAATACTGGATTGTCGGGATCTTCTATAAATTCATCAAATGTTCTTTCACTACATGGAAAACATTGCCATGTGTGGGAATCAAACCATGCTATAAATGTATCGCCTTCAAAGATCGGAAGTGGTACGAACTCATACTGATTAGGCGGAGTATCGTCTGTAAGATCATTAGTAATGAAGTCATTACATTCGGTACACGGTATGAACATATATTGTTTTTCGGGTTTTGATCGTTGTGCCTCGATCTCAGCCTCTGTAGCCATTCTAGACATTCTTCTTATCAACCTCTTTGTTGTAGTCGAGATAGGCTTGGAGAGTGTCAACAACCTCATTCCAATAATCATCAGATATATCCATATCCTCTAATATGTGTCGAATGATGGAATCATCTCTATTGGCTATCTCAGTTATGATCTCAGCGGATATTATGTGTGCATCTCTCATATACATTATCTAGCACCCCCGAATGCCAATCTAATAACCTCAGATGCCTCTATTTGGAATTTTCTATATCCAATAGTCAAGTTGTATGCAAAGTGTCCTTGAGTCAATATATCGGAGAAATGTTCCTGTACTCGTCCGGTTAGATGGGCTATATCGTTTATATCCTCTTCACCGTCTAGGACCATCTCTGTTCCCATAGGCATCAGCGTGATATCAACCGTATCTTCTTTATCTTTTCTAGCCTCTGCAATAAGTTTATTTATGTCTATATCTTTACGAATCATTGATTCATAGGCGCGTCCTGTATATTCCATTACTATCATTTTGTTCTCCTTTTATTAGTATGGTCTGTTGTATCTTTCGTGAGCGATTCCAGTTGTATATGAGTAAGACCCATCTTTGGTAAATCGCCAACTTGTTGGTTTAGCAGTACCGTTTTGAATGCTCTCTATAACATCATTAGTTGTTTCAGCCTGACTTCTATGAACACCTTTAAGCCAACCTATATCCCATTGCTCAATGATTTCTTGCATATCAAGCCAATCACTTTCATTCTCAAAGGTCATATTCAATGTGAATACTTTTTTAGGTTCTTCATTCCTATCTCGGTCAGGGCGAAACTCTTCATTTTCAAATTCCCATTCATTTAATTTTTTCATTAGTTTGTCTCCCTTGCAGATATTTCTTCTACTAATATATTGTCAGCATCATAGTCATATTCTCTGTTTTCGCATTTATTGACGAGATTATTTACGACACACTCACCCATTTTTCCATTACCCTCTTCATGAGCAATTTCGATAGCACCTCTTTCTGAAGTGGCATCTACATAGGAGTCATAGAAGTAAGGAATCCTCACATGGTAGCGTTTGACAGTACAAACGTTGTGTATGCCTTCAGCTACATTAGCCTCTGTGCATCCGCATGACTCTCGTATTGTTATCGTGGAATCACAATATTGCCCCCACTCATTAATCTCATGAGGATTAGGTAAATCAGACTTACCTCTTATTAATACATCGATATCGTATTGTTCTGTGGGTTTAGGGATATCATGCGTATCTTGCTCAGGATCAGAAATCCAGTTAACTTCATCAATCATTTTCCGCAACTCTTCTTCTTTATTTTTCTTGATTAATGAATCCTTTAGCGATTCAAGAACCGCTATCGGTAGGTCTACCTTTTTATTCCTTATCGACTTCAAGTTATCTATAGCCGACTGAACCGTAAATTCCATCGGTGTGTGTGCTAATGGATCAAATCCATCTATTCCGTGATCTTCAACTTTCATTAAACTATTACTCCTTTTTTATGTACGTTTAATTCGCATTCTTTATCGTGTGTAATCAATCCTGTGTACTGATTAAAATTTCCTGTGCATTTAGGTACAGGTGGGACATCATATAGAGGGAATTCAATATCAGTAACTTTTATATCCCCTTCTATTCTTTCTAATAAACTATTTAATTCTTTATCTGTAGTATCAATTCTTTCTAGTCGAACTCTTATAACGTCATCGGTTCCTGCTGAATCTAAATCTTTTATCTTGTTGTGGATATTATTCATCCAGTTATTACTGCCTACCTTATTGCCTTGATAGGCTTTGATCTCTGCAACTATATGTACTTGTCTATATGTATATTCACCTGCAAAATTACCCATTAGTTATCTCCTTTTCTTCATCAGTAGCTATAAAATATGCTTGTGAATGGCATTTAGGACACAATCTTTCATTCGATTCGTCCTCATTCATGAAGTCATCATGTTCAGACCAGTCATCTCCTGTATATTTACATCGTAGACAATGATGAATATCATCCTCATCAATATCTGAAAACTTTATATATCTATATTCTTTTAAATCTGCCATCAGATATCTCCTTTCCTTTTCGATCAGTTATTTTCAAAGTTACAGGTTGGGGATCAGTAACCTCAAAATTAAATTCAATTTCACCCTTGAGGTATGACCCGACTTGTCTAAGAAATTCTTCCTTTAGTTCTTGATCGGACGGCTCATTGTCATGAATAAGACTGATACTAAATCCAGTTTCTAAAAATACAGCCCAATTAGTTGCCATTACACCAACCTCTCTTGTTCTGCTGTTCCGCTAGTAAACTCTTCCTCAGATATTTTGTAGTAGTCTGTAAATTCAAAGTCTTCATTTACAGGTTTGATGCCATATGGAAAGGACTGGTCATATAAATCAAAGTCAGGGTTTTGAACCTTTTCTTCGCCATCTTTATAGATGGTGTACTCACCTTTGAAGTTACCGTCCTCATCGAATATATGTGGAAGGTCATCAGAACTTACATAGCCATGAAAGACCGACATACTTGTTGCTCGAATTCTGTAATACGTTGTCATAATTTCTCCTTATTTAATTACTCCAAAATCAGTTAGATTAAAATTTGTCAGCATAGTTATCACAATCCCTGCAATAGCTATTAGATTTAGTACGATCAATACAGATAAGAACCACATAATCTTATTTATCTTTTTAGATAATCTTTTTATTTCTCTACCGTTATGAACAATTACTGAATCATATTTTTGTGTCATTTACTCTCCTTTTTCCTTATACTCTAATTGTATAAAATTAACAGGTACGTTTGTCAATCCCTTTGGTGAAAACTATCTACCGTCAAAATCACTCATAACAAAACTCGTTCTAAAGAGCTTGTTTATCTCATCAAGTAATTCGGGATCTTCCATATAAGTTGTCTCACCAAAGTTCTCTACATCAACTTTTGGTGGAGCATACAAAGTAAAGCCTGTATCAAAGTCTTCTTCTGTACTTATAGCGGGAGCGTTATATAGTTTTCCATCACCACTAAGCACGATTTGAAATGATCCCCATTTCTCAAAGTAATACATTTTGATATGTTTCTTATCGTATTCATTAGTCTCAGGATTAAACACATCTACATCAACACTTTGGTCCACGCTTTCTCCGACCTCAGAATGATATCTATGTCTAAATGTTCTTTTTGGATTACACATTACCAACTACCCCCTACCAATTTTCGTAACTCTGGATATCTGGTATCAAGAACGCCGTTGTACTCACCCCATGTGCCATTATGGTAGTAATTTATCCAACGGTTATCATCACCTTCTGAGCCGAGCCATTCTATAAAACAGCCCTCATCAACTAACCCATTAAACAAACTTAGAAAGCCGTTTATTTTGTCACTATTAAAGCTATATTCGGGGTATACGATATGATCGATATTGCCTTTGTCATCCTCTTCATACTCAAACCCAAAGGTATTAAATATGTCATCTACTACAAAATTCTTAGACTCACCTTCATAATAGCTAGACTTTCCATATAACCATTCACTCCAATTTACAGAATAAGGGGATCGTTCTACTGTGACTTGAGAATCCATAAGTTTTTGGAATCGTACCTCAACCTCTTTAAAATTTTCTTTCCTTAAAAAGAAATTAACTGTCAGACTTTCTGCTTGATATCCCATATTATTCACCTTCTCCCCATGTCTCTTCATATCTATGGCACGCATTTCTGAATGCTCTTTTGCTCTCAATGAACTTATACGTGAGGCTCTGTTTAACGTAGTTAACTAAGTCATCCATATCAT
Organism: SAR202 cluster bacterium; assembly: GCA_009392775.1. The sequence continues at coordinate 28,197 of VFFT01000119.1, forward strand.
ATGAATCAACTATGTGATCTATAACCGCGTCCGCGTATTCTCTATCCACTCCAAAATATTCAGCGGTCTTGATTTCTTCTTTTGTAAGGGACGGCATTAAATTACTCATTAGTTTCTCTCCTTATAGTAGTTACTCAATCTTTTATCGGCATCTTCATCAACAAAGTTTTTGTAATCAGGTCTATATTCATCAATACTTTGCTCTGCATTCGCAAGAGTATGAAGTGACCATCCGCATAGATGGATAAACACGTTATCTATTACGCCTTTGTCATAGTCATTAGACTGTTCATAAGTCCATAACAATTTCTGCATTTCTCTATCACCATCATCATCCGCCATAAATTCATCTAAAAATCTCTCTGCAATATTTACTTCCATTTTTCTCCTTTTTCCTTAACTGTATTGATTCCATCCGCACGATTGGCAGACTTCAGCTATATTTTTTACGAGAGTTCCTGTCTCGTATTGATCCCATTTTTCAAAAACTCCTACCTGATAAATCCATTCATTACACATAGGACATTCAGTCTCTACTTTTGCTGTAATGTAATCAGATTCTTCTTCAATTACTTTAACTATTAGTGCCATTTTTTCTCCTTATCCGCAACACTTGCAATCGCAATCATCTAAACAATCCCTGTATTCACAACCTTCACCGCTTTGGCAAATTTCATCCGCACAAAGAACGTTGTAGCAAGGGCAGATTCTTTTGTTACAGAATGTTCCGCAATTACAGATCACATCACTATCTAATATTCCCGAACCTTCACCGCTATGTATGTTCTTTTCTATTCTTGCTATCTTCATATTGTCCAAACCACATCATTTTTTTCGTCATATACGCATACTGCTACCCAGTTGTTTAACGAGTCTAATATTTCTTGACCAGTTACTTTAGGCATTAGTTCTCTAGTTGCCGTATTGATAGCATTATTGATGCCGTCTGTTTCGACTTCTATATCTAGATAACCTTCTATTTCAATCTGAACTCTGAATTTAGGCATTGGCTTTAGACCTCGACTTTGCGACTGCTCGATTCCAACGTTTTTCCCATTCCATGTCCTTCTCAACATCCTCAGTCCTCAATCCACGAATAACATAATCAGGAGCCTGATGTTGGTCACCGAAAGGAATCCACTTGAGTTGTAACGGCTTTAACTTAACTACTTCATAGTAGGCATAGCTATCAGCCATCTGAAGTTTCCAAACGAACAACGCCCTTTTCTCTAGATTCTTTAATGCTTTACTTCCCATATCCCATTCATCTTGAACCTCATCAGCATCAAATCTTAAAAAGCCGTATTCACTTTTCACCATGCTCTGAAACTCTTTTGGTAATCCTTTTAATAATCTCGCCATTTATATTTTCTCCTTATATTTATATTGTAACATATTGTAATAGACGTTTGTCAATACCTGTATTAACGTCTTCCAAACGGTGGCTCTTTATAAAAGAGATAACTTGTAGCCGTTCTTTCCGGTATGTGAGCGGTCATGTCCGATCTAAGGTATACGTTCTGAGCGTTATAGATCGCATGTAAATCATCTTTACTGAAGGGCGTAATGTGGTCATCATTCAGAATCATGTGATCTTCATCAATAAAGAAATGATCAGCTTTGTAGGGATCGTATTTCACCTGCAACATAATGTTGCGTAACCATTTAGAATGATAGTCGGTTATTTTTGGATTAGACCATGCTATTCCTGATCTCACATATGCATGAACATTTTTTCGACCTTCTTCAAGTACGCGTTGTCGGCTCTTTTTACCAACAACGAACTTAGCACCCATTACCGTTAGAGAAGTTTCATATCCACATATACGTCCAGTTTCCCTATCCTTGATGGACCAACAGTCCCTATTCAAATTTCGATAGATATCCACGTTGTGGTATATCTTGTTGAATGGGTAATTCTCAGCACCTTTATCTTCTTTGGTACAGCCCACAAAGTTACCTAGTGAGTTATGGCTTTGTTGAGTCACCCATAGACCACCTTTATAAACTTTATTTTTTATCCGCAATTCAGTCATATTATTCATCCTCATTAAATGTTGGTTTGTATCCTATTACTAGGAAATCCATACCGTCTGCATGTTTCCAATCTTCTGTGTGATCAAGGCTTACCAAATCGACAACATTACCGATCCAACCCCCATCAAAATCAGAGCCGAACCATTTCGTTCCATCCTTTCCACCCATCAACTGCCAACCATATTTTTCTAAATCCGCCTTTTGTTTCTCCGTCAAAAAATCTTTCATTCTTTCACTTACTCCTATAGTTATATTGTACCATATTAATACATACGTTTGTCAATACTTGAAATGGCAAATAGAGATAAGAACCTATGTTGGGGTTTTTATCTCTGAACTAGGGGTGGCTCCTACAAAGTAGATTATTCATTAAGGGAGAGGTTTCAACCTGTCATCTAGAATGTATTGCTACACTCCATAATCTAGACCTAAATCTAGAACCAACCTGATCACCTTATACTCCCACTCACACCCTAGTCGGCTAACTGAGGGATTCGCCTACAATGATTTCTCAAAGCCCTTTCGGGAAAGACCCACCAACTCAGATGACCTAGAGTTAAGAACGAGGTTAGAAACTGTTCTTATGGGTAGTTAGGTATCCCTTCCATTAATCAGCAGTCCATTACTGAAATCTTCCCCTGATACCGACAGGGCTTAACTCATGTGTTAACTATATCATATCGTAGGGAACGTTTGTCAAGTCCCTATTGACTATCCTCGTACCACTTCCAATCTTGAGCTAGAAGTTCTGTTCCGGTGGTTGCAGGTGGTTCTATCTCATTAATAGTTTGAGTCCATTCAGAATCTAACGCGTTGTCGCCTTTTTCCCATTGAACCTTTACTGCATCAACTTCTCTAGTAGAAAGACCAACCTCATCACTAATAAACCAGTTATAGAGAGTAGTTATATTTGGATCAGCCATATGAGTATTCCTTAAAGAATTATCTATATAAAGACATTATATATTATTGATTCATAACCGCATGGCGGGTTTTGTACAGTCATTAGTTAGTAATATTACTTCTATTAATATACCTAGCTTTAATACTATATACACTTAACAACCATTCAGCCCATATACCCTTCAACCCATACTTCCAGAACCACCTAGCTGTATCCATCACTACAGCCTCAGATACCTCTACTCCACTATCTACTTTACATTGGTGTTCTCTATTCCAAGCCTCTCCACAACGACACTCAAAGTATATATCGGAACTGTGTGACTGTGACAAGTCTAACTGCATATCAACTCTCCAATGTATTTTATAATTTACTGAGGAAATACCTCATGATATTACTAACAAGAACATACGTTTCCTATTGCCGATATCATAACCCATTTGTCAAGCAACCACCAACTCATCTGCTCATCAACTCTCAGGCACGAATATATCCCTTTTTGTAAGAGGGGGTATTCGATATGGAGGACCTCCACGAAAAGATGCCCTCGCCATACATTTAGTACCATGAAATGCTCATCATATGGCATAAACATAAGGTATTAGCCATAAGACATGAGCATAAACCATCAATCATACATATACGTAGTATATGTATTTTCTACCCTGCCACTAGAAACAGTTGTAGTTGAAACAACTTGTTACCAGTGGTAGTGTTAGTTGGTGAGTGAGGGGTGAGTGGGTTTGAAGGTAAGGACTGTGTTCTCTTCCTACCTTGTGATCTAATTGCTTGAGATTACTGTGAGTCACACTTTTTCTATTTGACGACAACTCACACAAATATGTCCCACGTTTCTCCCTCCCCTCACTCCTTGAAATCCTTTTTAGTGTTTATGACTAAATACTTTTGCTAGAAACCACCCACGCGTTTCACCACTTCGAGATCAACCACCTCAGACGTTTGTCAAATACAGCAGGTCCAGAGGGTTAAGGGAAAGATGACCGGGGCAGGAAACGGGACCCAAAAAAAATCCCCTCGTCATGGGGGTTCTCTCCGTGATAATGGTGCTTTCGAGGACGCTGGATCATTTGACGAGGGGGTGAGGTGAGGTATCTGCGAGTTTGTTATCAAATAAACTGGAGGTACAACTGAATGAACAGAAGTGGTGCAGATACCTCAGGGGAATTATACAACCATACACATAGCTGTGCGACCCATAGAGGGGTTTTTTATACTAAGTAGTAGAATGCTGTTCTTTCCATTCTTTATAGTCCGATATCAACGCTTCTACAGTATAGTCTCCATTAACTAAATCTCGGATTATTTCTCGGTATTCCGAATCATCGGTTATGAAGTTTTCTACATCGTCATTAGTTATTTTATCCATAGCTCTTAATGTCCTTCCTTAGTTGATCAATTGAATATTTGCTATTAACCAGTTCAAGTATCAGTTCGATCAGGGTATTAACGTTCTCACTACCGAACCAGTCCTCGAACTCTTCTTTAGTAACTATTTTGTCTTTTAGTGGAACAAACTCATTAGTCATTATCTAGACTCCGCAATAGTCGGAGCTATTCTAGATACCTGCTCCGATGAATATCCTGCATCTCTTAATCTGGCATATGTCACCAAGGTGTCATTGCAGTCGCCACAACATTGTCCTTCAGCTACTGGTTGGGCGTTATGTCCGCCATCCCAACCATTAGCGTCTGGAAGTATAAAGTCTTTGCATATTACGCAATTCATAAGACTCTCCTTATACCAACCCCAGAAGTCCGCCACCATTGGCAACGTCATCTGCGACATCAGGATACATTTCCATGAGCTTGGTAAAGTTAGTACCAAAGCCTTCCATAATTGTCCTAACAGCCTCTTTATCTAGATAGCCATCAGACTCTTCGATAACAGTTCTGGAATCAAACATATTGGTGATTCCGCTCTGTCGTATTTCTTCATAAGCCATAAATTGTTCTCGGGTGATATTTATTTGTTCAGTCGTCATTAGTTATTTCCTTTTAATTCGTAATTTTTTATTAGTTCGTTAGCTCGGACACGGTCAGAGATTATCTGAAACGCCTCGTCTATCTCGGTGTCGTAATTGTTATTATCTAAACCTTCGACTTCTGCGAGGTATCTGAGATGAACCGGATCGATGCATTCCATTGAATCTCTAGCTATTGTCAGTACGATGCTTAGAGCCTTTGCCTCTTTCACCTGATATTCCTGTAGGGTCATAAGGCTTTAGCCAACCTTTTAAGCTCATCCCGACTTACTATGAATTCGGGTATGATCTTGGCTTGATCATCTAAACGAGGATTATTGCCTCGTCCATTATGCGTAGCGACTATCGCCACGTTGTCACCTCTATCAGTGACCTTGAAGTTCCAGACTCCACCTGCTTTCAACTTAAATTCCATATTCATTTCTCCTTTATGAATTAATTATACCATTTTTGCTTTGACGTTTGTCAACTCATCACCATGACCATCTACTTCGCCTCTCATAAAGAACTCAGCATTGTCGTCAGGTGAGAAGTTCTTGAACTCATACATGCAACCATTGCCGTACTCGTATTTCGAATCATCTGCAACGGTATAACAGACAGCGACCCAATCAGATTCATTAAAGACCTCAGGTTCATAATCATTCCATGAAGGATCACTCGCACTAATCTCGAAATACTGTTCAACCTTTCTTTCGATTCTGAGATCCAGTATTTGTAGGTGGCAATTGGGGCATTCCCTTTCTTTAATTATTTGTAGCGTCATTTTTTCTCTCCTCTATTTCCTCATTTATTGTGTCGTTCATCTTGTCTAAATTGAGACAAGCATCCTCAATAAGTCCGATAACGAACTCCTTGCTACTACTAGTCATTCCTTTCTTTACCTCATCGATAGCGATAGTCCCTAAAGCCATCCATCTCGGTGCTACGTTCACGGTTCGTATAGTCAATTTGTACCTCCTTTGTACTTGCTATACTTTAATTATACCAAATTTGATATGACGTAAGTCAACCCCAATGGAACCAGAGCCGTAAGGAAAAGATCACGCGGGCTTCTGGAGCAGGACAAAAAAATACCCCCTAAAGGGGGTATCATAAACATCGATGTATTGATGTATTACATTATTCAGTCTCCTCATCCATTAACATACTGATTACATCCCAACCTTGTTCTATCATGCGGTCTTGAATATTGCCTTCTTGACTAGCAAGCCAATTTGTTGCCTCTTCATCTGTCCATTCCACCATGTCATTATCATTTCTGTATTCATGGATATCTGAGATAGACCACCGCACAACAGCATACCAACCGTCTTCTATATCTTTATCGTATTGTGTTTTAGATTCAATCATTATTCAGTTTCCTCTTTTTTATCTTTTATTTCTTTTAATGTATCTGTGAGTAGTGCCTGTTGAAATTCCTTCATGACATCCATCACATAATCTTTAGGTATGGCAGGTTTTTCACCAAGCATAGCCATACGTAAGTCAGGAACTTCATTAAGCATATCCGTCAGCCAATCTTCGAATTGATCTACTGAATCGAATCCCATCACAGGTTGTCCGAATGCAAGTGCGACTTCGCCGTCTTTAGGTGATATTAGGATCTTGTATACGTTTACGTTATCTTCGTTCAATTATTTACCTGCCTTTTTGTTGACCGCACGCATGTACATTCCACGCACGCTGTTGCGGTTATCGTTTTGAAAGTTTTTCTTCGAGAACTTCTTAGCATCTCTGCGTTCCCATCTATTTTTATAATCTGACATCTCTTTACCTCTTTTCTATATTTATATTCTATCATATTTGATAATACGTTTGTCAAGTATCTGTGAGCTTCCTGCTCCGACGGGGTTAAGGAAAAGATAACCAGACCCTGAAAAACGTACAAAGGGAAACCCCTTATGGCAACACAGACCATAAGGGGCGAGGTGATGTGCAGAGACTAATAGTCGAGGAGAGACAGAAATAAAGGTTGTCTCTGCACTTTGGGCGGTGGGATACCGTTTCTTCTCCCACTCTTACATTTTTGTGTGGCTAGAGTATGACTCCAACCCGCCATAAGGCGTTACCGGTATTTACCCAAGTAAATCTAATGTGCTAAGCGTCGTAACGCGCTCTGTTCTAGCTGTCTGACTCTAGCTACTGACATCTTGAGATAGTCGGCAGTATCGTCATATGAATAAGCATTGAGATATAACAACTCAATCACTATTGAATGCGTCAACGGTAAGTCTCGGATTTTATTTTTTATTGCTTCTGTACTATTCATTATTTACCTCTATTTTTGATGTTGCATAAGGATGAAGCTCTTTCATGATTATGCTTGCTCTTTCTATTAATGCATCCTTACATTCGATAATTTCTTCATCAGTCATTTCATTTAATCCCGAATGCATCTCTTCAGCCTCATTCCACGCTGTATTAATTGCGTCTAATACTTTGGCTGTATAAATTTGATTTTCTAGTAAATTACTCATTACCCACCAACTACTTTGCTTTTCAGATTGTCATAACCTGTTAACTTGTAAATGTCTTGCCATGTGGCCTCACAGGAATCACACTTCACTTCTTGCCATCCGAAACCGCTATCTGTTTCTACATGGTCAGTAGTAGTCACCTCATATGCGTCACAGGAAGGGCATTGCAGTCCTGATGTCTTGATATATTGCTCGTCTGTTTTGTTTGGTGTGTCCTTTCTGGTTTCTTCATACCAGAAGACTTTGCCATCTTCTATATCGTATTTAGATTCATCTGCTAAATCTTCTTTGGTATAAGTATCCAAGTATCCCCAATTTGAGTGACCGTAATTCTCTCTGCAATAATCATCTGTAATTTCAGATAAATCCCTAGCCATTTATTCACCATCCTGTGGAGCATTAGTCATCTTGAGATGTGTTGCTACTACTTTCTCAGTATCGACAATAGCACCTTGCTCATATAGAGCGTTGATGTATTTCTTAGGTACAAGAGCGAGAATAGTTTCAATGCTTTTAACTACCGTTTTCGGAGTTCTTGATTCATCAACTATCTGTATCTTCTTACCATTAGATATAACATCTTCTTGGTTGTTGAGTTCTAAAGACTTGAGCAACTCAGGCTTTAATGTTTTAAACTCATCTTTAATGAGAGTTTCTTGTGCCTTGAGTTCTACAAACCTTTGAGCCATTTCAGCTATTTGAACATCAACTGCTGTTGCGCCCTTAGTCCAATCTCTTACTACTTCTACTGCTGTTTCTATTTTCGTTGCCAATTTATTCACCTCTGAATGTTTTGTTAAGTTTATTATACCATATCGTATTATACGTTTGTCAATACCCTATTTTAGAAACCTATTTCTTTGCCTGCTGACCACTGAAATAGAGGTTGATTGAGTTTAACAATGTGACCACCAGACGAATCACTTTCAATTGAAAGTATTTCTCTCAGGTTGTCGATAGCGTGCGTTGGATATTCGCTATTCTTTATAAAGTCCACAACCATTACAGGTTCAGCATTCGGCACACCTTTGGCTGTCGCAAATTCGCAAATAGCGTCAGTCCAATGGTTTTCCAGTAATGCGTCAGCACCCTCATCTTGATAGATTTCATCTAGCATGAATAGCACAAAGTCTAGATATGCGGTATCTAATACTTGATCTCGACTTTGTATATCTAAACCTTCAACACCTTGCACCACAAAGTCTGAATTAATCTGACCTTGTTTACCAACTACGCCTCTCTTCAACTTCTTATTCTTGATCACGTTCTTTACTTGTCTCTTCATTTTTTGTACCTCCAAGTACTTCTGTTTCCTATATTGTACCACATCTATATATACATATGTCAACTTTTTTATAATATTTTATTTAAATAGCTTAAGGAAAAGATCACCCGGACTTGAAAAAAAAACGGGACTGTTTTTCCGACATAAAAAAAGACGGTGCATTAATTAACACACCGTCATAAGTTCCGCCACACGTTGTCATTGCTGTGGCTTGATGGCTTACGCCTTATTAGCTATAGCGTTATTAGCTTTCTTGAATGCACCATGGGTAGCTAATCCGATAACCCATTCGCGATTCTTAAGTAGTCCAAGGTCGGCGCATTTCATGCAATCAACGCATTGCACTTTAGCATTAAAGTTATTTGGACATGGTAGTACTTTGACACCGTCACGCTCATGAACTTTATTTGTCTCATGTGACTCATACGTCCACTCACACGCATAACCTAATGCACGAGCTTGATTGATATCGTCAGCAGTCTCACAACTAGCCAACACATTAGCACCGTTCCAAGCTGATTCGGGCACGTTATAAGGTGCGTCCCATGCATGGGTGTATGTGAATGCTTGAACGTCATACCCTAGGTCAGCACCACGCTTTTCATATCGCACCATCGCATCGCCTAATAACCCGGCAGATATTGAGTTGCTACCATCACCAACAACGTGAACTCGTAAATCTTTATCGGGAACTAGTTCATCAATTTTCTGAGCTTCAATTTCAGCAAATTGAATTTGTATATGCAACCGTTCCTCAATTCCGTCAATGTCGCCGTATATTGACGGGTAAAATGGGCAGGATGTCGGGCAGGTTATTTGTGGCGAATATGTCGCGTGCATATTGCCAACTTTAGAATTTTGTGAGTTGCGTACTACTTTCACAGAATCAGCGTCAATTTCTGTCAAAGCTTTAGCGTTAATCTTATTGGTAGTGTGTCGAACCATACCAAAATTGGTATAGCATCCATTATTCTCTAGTACTTGTCCGATGTAGAATTCTTGAGTTGTAGTCATTCAGTAAACCTCTTTTATTTGATACTGTAATTATACCACATCGATTAATACATATGTCAAGTTTTGTACATATCTTGACAAACTATATGTAAGGAAAAGATTGCAGCAGGGTCCGGTGTCCGCCGTATTTTTTGGACATAAAAAAAGACCGCCATAAAGACGGTCATAAGGAAACGGTGTGGAGACGGAGTTTACCAATCGTCCTCGTAAGGATCGTTGTACCCTCCTTCGGTCATCTCCTCGTCTGGGAGATGGTTGAAGGTGTTCATGGGATCTCGGTATCCCACGGCAGCCTGAGGGTAAGCCTTCTCGGCTTCCTCTTGGGTAGCGAAGGAGTCCCTATAGGACTTCATCGTCTGCCCTGCAAGCACGGAGCTTCGGGGATACACCCCAAACTCGTACACGGAGTACCACTTGTACTCGTTGCTGTATTCAATCGTCCAATCGCTCATCAGTTCACCTCTTTTTATTTGATGTCTCTATTATAGCAGGGTCAGAGCTACCTGTCAACGTGCAGCACAGGTCCACCGGGTAAGGAAAAGATGGCAGGGCGGAAGCTCGGGTGGTAACGGGTGGTGGGAGGTATGACGAGATACAAAAAAAACTCCCCCGAAGGGGAGTATAGGGCGGAAAGGAATTGCACCTTTCAACTGTGGTATCACCATTAACTTTGTAGCCTCAAAGCATCCTAGTGATAGGCTATCCGCAGTTCTACTAAGCGACCCATGTTATACCACCTTACAGCGGTTTATTACGGTCTGCTTGATACCGTTGTACTCAGAGTGGTCTTTAACGGTAGCTTTGAAAGTAAGAGTATCGCCTACTTTACCGAAGTCCCACACAGGATCGCCTGAGGCGAACCATACGAGGTGGTTGGATTCTTCATCAAGCATTTTGACAAGGAACGTACCCCAAGCATTATTGAGATCACGAGCAGACTCAATGGTAGCGGTAAACTCTTGTCTACCTTTAGTAACACCGACCCACTCGGAATTTTTTCCTGCCTCAGCCTCAGCAAGAATTTTCTCAGCACGCTCGGCTTGGCGTATTATGGAGTTTCTGTAACTCGGTAATACGGTAGCGATAAAACCGAATTGTTTAGCGGTAACAACTCCACGATCTAGGATGTCACCTAGTGTGCGATCAAAGTCTGTAACTCCACGCTCGTAGCTATCCTTGCGACTCACGAAGTGTTGGACAGCATTTTGTATTTCCTCAGCGTCCACGACTACCTCAGGCTGAGGATCAAAGCCTTTAACCACACGCTCAATAATACCTGCGGTGGCAGGCGAGTCCTCAGTCTGCTTGTTTTTAGGTGTGTAACCGAATACAGCGATCACCTTGTAAGCGACGCTCAGGATGTCTTGAATTCCATATTTTTTGTTAGCCATAGTTCTTGTACCTCTTTATTTGATACTTGAAGTATAGTCTATTACTATTACGTTTGTCAAGGCTTGACAAATCGGGAGGACCCGAAGGAAAAGATGCCCAGATCGGAATCTTCTAACTGGTGGTTGGTGCGGGGTATAAAAAAAGCTCTTGCGTTTAACAAGAGCTTGGCAATCCCTTTCCCAACCTAATGTCAGTTGAGTACAGGGCAGTGAGCCTGAGAGGCGTTTTACGCGTCAGGTATGCGTGCGATGTAGCGTGCGGTTACGTCGGGGTTGAGGGTGTTGCCGTAGTCATCCCAGACGTCCTCGGATAGTTCGATGCGATGTCCGCAAGTTGAAGGGGATTCGTTTCCGTAGGGGAGAAGGGAGAAAAGGCATTTTATGCAAACGATGAAGGTGCTACCGTTTTCGTGGTTGAGAGGGTAGGCGTGAGGGTCAACCGCGGTGCAGTGGATGCAAGGAATTTGATTGTCGGGTAAAGGGTTCATTTTTGTACCTCCAAGTACGATATTCTGTATTATATCAAAATTGATACTATTTGTCACCTCTGAGACTGGGAGGATTCGAAGGGAAAGATACGCGGGGAGGTCCGGTAACTTTTTTGTTGCAGGGGGACAATGCGGAATTGAAGAATTGGGAGTGGGCATAAAAAAAGCCCCTGCTTTTACACAGGAGCTAAAGGATAGTTACGGAGAAGGGCTTTAATCGGGTTGAAGACCTAGAACCCATGTGAGAGTCATGTCTCGGTTTCTCTCCGTAGCTATTTTAGTATTCGTGAGGAAATAGAATGGTGGTGGCTACCGCATCCTTGATGATCCAAAAGTCACCGTACACACCGAGTATACGTCCGCCCTGTCCCTTGCTGAGAGACTGTGCTGCTGCGTCGTTATATTCGCAGTCTGACCTCCAGTCCTCGTCTGTCAGTTCGGCTGACTTATCGCCCCAGTCCTTCCTTAGAAAGCGTGCCATAGCTTTTGACACATCCTTTGCGAATTTCTCATCCTGAGCTATTTTTGCGTTTACCTCTGCTGTTGTTACTATCATCTAATACCTTCCTTTATTTGATGTCTCTATTATATATTAAATAATACGTCCTGTCAACTCTTATATCTCGAGCTAGCAGGACCAGACCCTAAGGAAAAGATGTACGGGAGGCTGCAGGAAACGCGGAGTATTTCGAGCAATAAAAAACCACCGACCTCATTGCTAGTAGTACTAGGGAGTATCGGTGGGGTCAAAGTCTATAGTAATAGACCTAAAGTATGTTTTTCTTGTTTTAATTTCCCCTTTCGGGCTTACGGTTTCACATTATTTCTCCTTATTATCCTTTTTAAAGTCTCCTAAACGGATCGTAATCTTTAAATCCTGCATATCCTGCAATCGGATTTATTCCTTCTGAGCGGTTATCCCAGTATTCGTTTAATACGTCTTTGGGAGATACGCCTTTCTCAACTAGTAGATCTGATAGCTCCTGTACGGATTCCTTAGTTATTTCGAAATCAATTTCTAAGTAACCGTGTCGCCCAGACCATTCTGCTAATGCTAGAACTTCCGTTCCGTTTAGCCACTTAGTGTCGAATTTATCCATAGTATCCGCCTCCAAGTGTTATCCACATATTTTGTTCTTGTCCCAATTGGTTCAGAAACTTTCTAAACGCTTTCGTTATGCACTTCATATCTGTTATCTCCTTATTTGATATAACTATCTTACCATATTAAATATACGTTTGTCAACACCTATACATCCCGCAGCAGGACCGGAGGATGTAAGGAAAAGATACCCGGAGGTTGCGATCCTGCTAATCGCGGATACGGAAAAGCCCTTCGTGTGGAAGGGCGTGGAAATGCTGGATATGTGTTTTAAGCTACTGCCAGCATTGCAGTGCTGTTTGTTTGGTCTGGATTAGACCTGAGCGAAGGGGGTGAGGTGCTTTGGGCCTACGGTGACGTAGGTGTTCTGACACCTCTTGCAGGTCACCTTCTCCCACTCCTCTGTTGTCCTTGTCGGGGCGAGGTTCGGGTTTCCTGTGAACTGACTTCGGTTCGGGAACTTGGCTCCACAGCGAGCACTCCAGTCGTTTCCTGTATGGTGCATTACCTTCATTTAGTATCTCCTCTTTACTTGATAACCCTATTATATACTATTGAGTACGAGCGTCAACTCAAAAAGGCTAAGGAAAAGATACCTCCTGCCCGAGCTTCGCTGCGGGGTCTGGGGATTTCTCCACAGATGGCGATTGGTTTTTTAGGCAACAAAAAACCCTCACCACGTATGTAGTGAGGGACAAATAGGAGGGATCATCCGTCTTCGAGTCCTTGTTTTACGGATTTCTGACTCATACCCTTTATCCAACTCAGTGTTATTAATTAAGCTGTCGTACTATGTCACCACCAACTCGATTCTTAGGATGGAGTCTTTTTTCTTCTTACTCAGGAAGTTGTTTAATATTTTTAATTTCGTGATCCTTTAATAGAAGATTGTATTCTTCTCTATAAAAATCTTTAATTAACTCTACAAAGTCTTCTTCCGTCTCGGCTTCCATACCGTGATGGTCAAAGTTTACTTCTATTTCGCACGCCCATTCTTTTAACATCTTGTTCACCTCGTTTTTATTTGACAAGTCAATCTTATCAAATTGGATATACCTTTGTCAACTTTTACTGCACTTTCCTAAATCCGACTACTTCTTTAAGTTGATTTACTGTTTCTTGTAAATCTCGGATTGTAGCTTCGGTAGAGTTTTTGAAATGCTTATGCTGTAATGCTTTTCGCATATCTATTTCTGTTTGTAATGTTCTAATCACATTGATGACAGAAACGTTATCTTTGAAATTAAGTGTTACGGTTTTCATATTATTCTCCTTCACAGCAGTTTTGTTCTGGACATGCGTCACAATATTCGCAATGTCTGTCGTACAGTTCTAAGCAATAGTCGCAGTTCATTTAGTTCACCTCTAGTAGTTTTGATTTATCATCCATGATATCTAGCAAATCGCTATCGCTCAGCATATCGAAATACTCTTGAGCTTTGTACTCACCAAGTTCCTCAATGCACTCTTCCCAGTAGTTCTCTATAAAAGTATCGAATTCCATTTCTTGTGCCTCTCTTTATTTGATAAGTCTATTCTATCATACTATATTTACGTTTGTCAACATTGTGTTATGGCGACGGGAGCTACTGGGGGTAAGGAAAAGATTACCGGGGGACCGCGAAACGCTGCGGGTTTACGGGACAAAAAAATGAGGCTCCACCATTTCTAGTAGAGCCTCTATCACACCCGCTGAAACATCACTGACTAAGTTCACGGGATTGTCGGGTTTAAGGATGTACACTACATTGCAATCTTATGGCGAAACATCACAAGATCACTCTAATGACATTCAATGAAAGCAAGTTACTGCTAACGTATAACGTACCAAACAATATCAGTATCAGACTGCCACGACTATGAAAAGAATCTCATGTACTTAACGAGCTTACGCCTATCCCGAGTCAGTTCTATACCCTTGTGACTGAAATGATTATACCTTAAACAATTTCTTGTATTTCGGAATTGGATATCTGGCATATTGCTAATACACCAGATACCCTGTCGGGATTAGGCTGTCAGGTTTCCTGCAGGATTCATGTTTTTCGCCTCAACACATGTGTGACGATAGTTCCTCACGTAGAACTTTTCGAAATCGTGCCAGTGTTGACCATTCCATTCACCCTCAACAATTGGTGTAGTATCGCCATCTACGCCTTTACTCAAGATATCCCTAAATTGTTCGATAGTTATTTTCCTACTTAAAACTTGATTATTTCCTTTAGTCCAAACACTTTTTCGATCTCTCATGATTTCCCAAACTTTCTTAGCAGCGTTTCTGTCTGCTTGTTTTCTGTCTGCTAGTTCTTGCTGTGCGTTTACAGTTTCAATGCTAACCACATCAAAGGTTTTGCCGATAAAACCTAATTCCTGCATGGCAAACTGGTATGCCTCAACTCTACCTTTCAGCACTGCTGGTACATCCCTACCAGACGCTCGAATAGCGCTGAGATCATATTGCATCCTCTCGTTTATTTTCCTTGCGATTGTTTCGTTACTCATATTTTCTAGTACCTTCCTTTATTTGGTAAGTCCATTTTAGCACATTGAATTTTGGATTGTCAACGTTATATCTACCCTATTTTCCGCTCATTTGTTCTATTTGTATTGAATTACCTTAAGGGAAAGCTGAGCTAGGGACCGGATAGGCTGCTCGCGAGGTGGTGGTGTTTGAGATATCCTAATGTGGATGGAAAATGAGATAGGCGTGCTTATAGCTAAATTAGACGGTCTAACGTGGGGTTTTCGTATTGAAAAACTATCTGAGCGTGGCTGTGCGCCCGTTTGGGAGGTTTTTTATATCTCTCCGATAGATAAGGTATGGAGGAGGGAGAAAAACGATAGTCTGATTACCGCTCTAGAGGATTCTGTTCTTTTAATCGAAAGACAGCGTGATGGGATTGTGACCGCATTCGATACACAATCCCTCGACGAAAATTTGATGATTGAAACAAGTCACAGCATCTAATGCGTTTTGTGTAGGTTTATCTACAATGACAGCTTCACCATCTAATAAATCTCTAAGATCATCCCAAGACATTTCCTTATCCAATTCGGAAACTACTCGTGCGATTGATTACACCAATCCAGTGATTGATCTTATTGCCGAGGATTCTTTGTTCCTCGTCGTATTCTGCTAGCTTATCCTTGCAATATCGCAAATACTCTACGCTAGTCATTTCTGTTTTCTCCTTTTGTATGTCCCATACAACTCCACCAGATAAATGTATTTCTCTTGTTGCTTGTTCCTTCTCGTTGTGATCAGTCATTTTATATCTCCTTTTTTATTACTGATTTATTTTTTTCTAATTGGGAAGCATGGTGGGAAGGAGTCAAATTGAGAGATAGGAAACCACCCACCATGCTAGGTACGATTATATTGGGTCTAATTGATCGTTGAAATATTCAGGCATTGCCGACATGGCGTTTAAAGCTTTATAGTCGTCTGCTTCCTGTTCAACCAAAAAGTATCCTTTCAAGTTTTCAATTTCTACTACTTTGGATATTTCGATCTCCTTGATAGTGCCGTCATCATTGTAGACTGTCATTATTATTGCATCCATATTTTTTTATCTCGTCTCCTTATTTGTTAATCCCATTATAGCACACGCTCTTAATAGTCTGTCAATACCCTCGTAGGGATTACTGAATCCCGTAGGATTTAGCTTGTTTGGTCATTGCTTGTTGCAAACCAGCATCTGCTTTGATTCCACCCATCCAACCGCTGATATCCATCTCGGATACCCTATATGCAAAGAATGGCTCAGACGCTGTCATTGACGCTATTGCTGAAGTAGCTATGTCAAAGATGCCGTATAGTTCCTCGATTCCTTCTATGTTCTCGTCGTAGTAGTTTTCCATTTTTGTATCTCCCCTTGTTTGTTGTTGAGTCCATTTTATAGTACGGGATATAGGATCGTCAACGTTATATAGGATCAGGACCTTAAGGGAAAGCTGACCCTGCTGCCGCGTGGCGGCTGCGGGGATGTTTTTGTTACGATAGGTTGATGACTAGGAAACATCACTACATATTGACTGATTACCCTGATGGCTGGACGTTGGGACGCTGTAAATGGTGTAAACGTATAGAGCCTTTTCGCCAATACCCTCTTCACAATTCTTATAATCAGGTTATTGAAGCTACATTAGCTGAGAAAAGAAAATTCTTATCTTCAATCGGAATTACTATTCATTCTTCTAGATGGCACGATTCTGAAAAACTAGAACTAATTAATTCAGTAAAAAGAATTGGAATTAATCAAACTGCGAAAAAGTTTGGTCTTTCGCCTTCTACTGTCGGGAAATGGTCAAAAGGTTTGTCGCCTAATAAATCATATTCCGATAAATACTCGAAAGAATTTAAATTGAGATGTGTTGATGAATACGAAAGAAAACAGAATTTCTATGGCGTGGCTAAAGAAATGGGAATTCCTAGATCTACGTTACAGCGTTGGGTGAAGGTCGGAATTTAACTTGCGGCATCTTCAATGACTATTCTGTCATTTCCTGTTAAATTCTTGTTTTGTTGAGTTGCTGATTTAAGTTTATTTAAATCAGTGTTGGTTTCTGTTAATTCTCTTACAGTAGTTGATTCGTCTCGAATTACTCTAGTGTCTTTTC
Organism: SAR202 cluster bacterium; assembly: GCA_009392775.1. The sequence continues at coordinate 45,521 of VFFT01000119.1, forward strand.
TAATTACAATCGTCTCTTCTTTTAGAATAATTGTTTCTTCTAACAGTCTTTCAGATACTTTAAATATTCTTACACTAATGTCGTAAATCATTTTGGTAAACCACAATAACCACAAATTAATTCCGACGAGAATTACGCTCGACAGTATGATTAATATTATGACTATTGTGTTCATACTCTTAGTATAGCGTAATCCTACAATCCACGGCTGGCCCAGTAATTGATTCGGATTTTTCGCAATGCTCTAGTAATGTTAGGCGCATAGCCATTTCCATTTCTGTTCGGAAACTTGATAATAAATCCTAGTTCTTTGTTTCCTTCTAATGTTCCTGCTAGATGGTTTCCGATGTAAACCTTATTTCCTTGTATCCGCTCATATCTTAGAGCGGATATTGCATTTGTTGGTACTGATATTTCCATTCTATGACCTACCCATTTCCCTAAGCTGGTTTGTGTAGGCTGCTTGTTCAGTCTGATCCATTGACCACAATGGTGTATATCGCTGTACCAATGGTGTCGCTGTAGTGATGTCGTAGTCTTGGTTGAAGATGTCTGCCAATTCTTCTAAATGAGCGTCTTCTTCAGTAACGTGAGCATTGGTACTAAACTTTAGTGTGAAATTGGAATTCAGTAGATCGATTCCGTCAATGTCGATGTCGAGAATGAATTCTTCAATCGCGCTATTCATAGCTTCGATCAATTCGCCTTCTATGCTCTCGTAGATTCCGTAGTAGTTATCGTTGTTCATTTTGTCTCTCCTTCTGTATTTGATAAGACCATTATATAGAAGAAAATATAAAATGTCAACTCTTTTATAACATTCTTACTAATTCCTTGATCGCTACTTTCTCACCATCTCCGAACATCACAATCGCACACAATCCGCAGACTGGATGCTTTTTACCATTGCGACGTCTTTGTACTCCGATCAGTCTGGTGAATTGATATTCCATTCCGCATATTTCACAATCGCTATAATCTTCGGCTGGTTTGGATACGCTATTCGGTTCAGGTTTATATAATCTGTAATCCATATTTCTATCCTTGTTTCTTTAAAGATAGTTTTTTGAAATGTTTGATGTTATCTAATTCGAATACATCGGTATAGTCGATTTGGTCTTGAGTAATGTGACCGTCGTATTCCATTTCGAATTCCACCACAACTGTAACCTTGGTACTTTTGTTCTTGTTTCTTTTGAATATTCCTAGCATTTTGTTCTCTCCTATTTATTTGATACTGTAATTATATAGAAAAGAATTCTATTTGTCAACATCCTATTGATAATTCCCTACCAACAAAAAAACCAGCCTTGTGTTGGCTGGTCTTTAAGTTTCGATGTATTTGTCGATTAGGCTAGCATTATGACCTTTATGCCTTGATAGTCTATGTAGTGTGGCAGATCTGCTAATACTGAATCCTTATCGAAATCGATTCCGAGAAGGAAGTAGCCATCTATTAAACCTTGCTGTACTTCGTCAATGCTCATTCCATTCTCATCAGCTAGTCTAGCTACTTCCCAATAAATAGCCTGCTTCCTTGTGAAATGTGTTTTCCAATTTGAAAGATCCCATTTCATTTTCTCAGTGCCGAATACTTCTGCTGCAACTTCGGAACCTAACTTCTCCTCAATAACTGCTTCGCTCAATATGTTCTCCGCGTTGATCTCTATCATTCTCATGTCTCCCTTTTTTTGATATCCTAATTATATCAAAGAAAATACGAGATGTCAACACCTATTTCCATGACTAGAGATTGTCAAACTTGTATCGGGGTTGATGGTTTTGAAGGAGAATGCGGAGCGGGCTGCTGCCCCGCACCCTCAAAGGAGTTGTGCTCCTTGTCAACCGGAGTGAATGACAAATATTGAACACGACTAAAAGTATATCGGATCAACGCTAGTTTTTGTCAACCTTCAAACAGTATGTCAGCGACAGCCTTGTTGATGTGTGGTTTAACGCTAAGGTTAGGCGTGATTTCTAGCGACTCACATGTTGAGTTGTAGACAGCACGCTTTAACTTTAGCTTCTGTCTCTTAGTTAGATTATTCCAGTTAAAGACAAGTTTTTGCCCATTGGCTGGCTCTATGTCCATGATAGTTATATCGTGGAACTGTTCTTTAAGTCTTGTGTATGACCTTACGTCTACTGTGACACGGTAGTCTTGACTTGGCATATTGTCGTACTCATGTGGACAGCATGCTGTGTCTGGTGGGAAGTAGAGACGTATGTTGGTCTTATGTACTATGTCATTACGTTGATTTTTATTGCCCATTGTCCTCATCATCTACATCGATCATATGTTCTATTGAATCGATGTCCTCTTCCTTAAACGTCATATCCACAGGCGTATCAGCAGGCGCTGGTGGGAAGTGACCTTCTAATGGATCGATTTCCATGAGCATGAAATCCCACATCCAGCCAGAGTAATGGTTGTATGTTACACGCCTAAACCTTTGCGGTATGCCGTCACATGTTTTTGTTTCCATCCCTAACACTATCGCACCCACAGGCACGGTGGTCAACCTATCGTCAGGCATGCAGTAGTCACCAAAGCGACGTAGCGTGAATATGCCATGTGCTGGTTGTGTCCACACCTTGAAGTTGCCTGTGTCGGAGTCTGATACGCTGGGCATTCCAGTAGTGTCGGCATGTGTTGGGCGTGATATAACGAACACCGATGCGATTAATATGAGTGTGATTGTTCCAATACTGATGAATTTTTTCATTATGCTATCCTTGTCATGAGTCTGATACGTGGTATAGATCACCTCTCTTAGCAACGACCAAAGATTAGCCAATGCTTTGATCGCTCTACGTATCAGGCTCGTTATATGTCAGTACGCTCAAAAACAATGGTGCTTTCAACTTCGTTGGCTCTATCAGGGCTGGTAGGCTACTCGGATCGGAGTCTGGTGTCGGACCATATTCTGATTATGATCACGTAACCAACGACCCTCCCCCCATAGCTCATACCCCCTTATTAGTAGTACGTACTGTATAAATACTTGCTCTTCTTTTGGCGTGATTCACTTCTTTCTTCTGTTGCTTTTCGGGTCCGTGGTTCACTTATCGCATTTGTTGCTTTCAAAAGGAGTGGGTCACTTCGTCTGTGTGGTACTTTCGCATTAAATGGTTCACTTTGCCTATTTGTTGCTTTTCACGTTACTGGTTCACTTGTCACCTTTGTTGCTTTCCAAGAATGTGGTTCACTTATCGCTGATGTTACTATTATCTTTTGTGGTTCACTTCCTTTCCATGTTACTTTTTCCACGAATGGTTCACTTCCCGGTCATGTTGCTTTTGTCTTTAATGGTTCACTCGATCACTCTGTTACTTTCTAGTCTGGTGGCTCACTTCTTCTCATTGTTACTTTCTGGGATAGTGATTCACTTAAGGGCTTTGTTGCTTTCTTAATAAATGGTTCACTTTCACAATATGTTGCTTTCTGAATGCTCTGGTTCACTTCTCCCTCGTGTTGCTTTTAGCTTCAATGGCTCACTTGCTCGCGCTGTTACTTTTGTTCACCCTGATTCACTTTTCCTCACTGTTGCTTTCTCATATGGTGGTTCACTTCTTCTGAATGTTGCTTTCTTGGCTAATGGTTCACTTGGCTGACTTGTTGCTTTTCTTTCTTTGGGTTCACTTAATATTTCAGTTACTTTTCCCTTCGATGGTTCACTCAAAAATGATGTTGCTCTCTTATGTACTGGTTCACTTCCTCAAGATGGTGCTTTTTGGAAATTGGGTTCACTTCCTCCTTCTGTTACTTTTCGGTACGACGGTTCACTTCTTTTCCATGTTACTTTCTTTCCTTCCGGTTCACTTAATCCACGCGTTGCTTTCCTGCGTTTGGGTTCACTTGAACTGTTTGTTACTTTCTAATCTGGTGGTTCACTTCCTCCTTGTGTTGCTTTTCCGACAAATGGTTCGTTCTTAGACGATGGTACGTTCTCAAATAGATTGACTCACTCATAAAACCTGTTGCTTTCATCTCTGTTGGTTCACTTCAAGCTCCTGTTGCTATTTCATTCGGTGGTTCATTCGTTAAAAATGGTACTCTCTGGAGGTATGATTCACTTCATTGACCTGTTACTGTCT
>VFFT01000120.1 GCA_009392775.1 SAR202 cluster bacterium
ACTATAAAAGCCAGTCATCAGCCGAAGCTTCGGCTGATGACTGGCTTTTATAGTTCTTCACAATCTCTGCATAATGACCTACCATATTATTAGATATGCACGTTAAAGCCTATCTGCTAATGCACCATAATAAACTAGCATTTGCACTCAATTAGATGGATATAGATTAACTCTACATGAGATTTAAGAACTTAAGCGAATATATTACTTACCTAGAGCAGAAGGGTGACCTTCGTAGGATAACAACAGAGGTCGACTGGGACTTAGAAATAACGGAGATCTCAGATAGAATGGTCAAATCAGGTGGCCCAGCTCTTCTCTTTGAAAATGTTATTGGATACGATACCCCAGTTCTCATCAACATGTTTTCAAGCGACCAACGGATGAAATGGGCGTTAGGGGTAGACAACTTAGACGATTTGGCAGAACGCATTCACAACCTACTCCAGATGATGCAGGGCCCACCAGACGGTCTATTAAACCGCCTTAAGGCTCTAGGCCAAATAATACGGATTGGTTCATTTCAACCAAAAACCGTTAGTACAGCACCCTGTCAAGAGATCACCCTTTCAGGAGATCAGGTTGATCTATTTAAGTTTCCAATCATACGATGCTGGCCTGGCGACGGGGGCAGATATATCACACTTCCTCTGGTAATAACCAAAGACCCAATATCCGGGGTACAAAATTACGGAATGTACCGCATGCAAGTGTATGACTCAAAGACCACCGGAATGCATTGGCAAACCCATAAAGTGGGTGCGAACCATTACAGACTGAATAGCGCGAATGAATCCACGAGTTTCGAAGTAGCAGTAGCTTTAGGCGGGGACCCAGCCACCATATGGTCAGGGTCAGCCCCGCTACCACCAGATATCGACGAAATGGCTGTGGCCGGATTTATCAGGGAAGACGGAGTTGATCTCGTGAAATGCAAAAGCGTCGACCTCATGGTTCCAGCTGAGGCAGAGATCATACTAGAGGGCTACGTCAATGTCGGAGAGCTTCGAAGTGAAGGCCCATTCGGAGATCACACAGGCTATTATTCCATGGAAGATGACTATCCAGTATTTCATGTGACAACCATCACTCATCGAAAGAACCCGATTTACCCAACAACATTTGTAGGACGCCCCCCCACTGAAGACCACTGGATGGGCAAGGTTACTGAGCGAATGTTTATGCCCATGATCAAGTTGATTATACCTGAGGTAATAGATATTAATATGCCTGCCGAAGGTATTTTCCACAATTTGGTCATAGTCTCTATAAAGAAGGATTATCCAGGACAGGCTAGAAAAGTAATTTTCGGCCTCTGGGGCTTAGGATTGATGAGTCTATCAAAAACCATAGTTGTAGTAGACCACACTGTCGATGTCCAAAATCTCTCAGAAGTAGCCTGGCGAGTATCAGCTAACATTAACCCGGGGCGAGATCTCGTAGTAGTAGATGGCCCAATTGATGACCTTGACATAGGGTCTCCAACAGCTAAATTCGGAAGCAAACTAGGAATAGATGCAACACAGAAATTACCAGAAGAAGGGTACACCCGAGAATGGCCTCCCGATATAGAGATGTCCGCTGAAATAAAAGCTTTGGTCGACAGAAAATGGTCAGAGTATGGCATCGATTAGCAACACGATTTTATATGTCTCACAAAAAGTGTATGGGAAACTAGGCCTCTATTCATCATCAATTAGGATCTGGGAATCTTTATTTGCACTGCCATTTGCATACATGGGGATGATTTTAGCCAACCAGTCCTGGCCCGGATTAGAAATATTTATATGGATCACTGCAGCTATGTTCGGGGCTAGGACTTTAGCCATGTCCGCTAATCGATTGATAAATGCCAAGGAAGATTCTCTAAATCCACGCACCCAGAACCGCCATATTCCACAAGGACTATTAAATAGTAAAGAAGTATTGGCCATGATGGGAGTTGGCTTAATTATTTTTCTTGTGTCCGCATCGCAATTAAACACATTAGCATTGGCATTAGCCCCCATAACCGCCGTATATATCACCATTTATTCATTCGCTAAATACTACACCTGGGGATGTAATTTTATATTAGGGATTGCCCTATCGATTGCACCGGCTGGGGCATGGATCGGCGTTACGGGCCAAATCGAATGGCAAACGGTCCTGTTATCAGCTGCCGTAGCACTGTGGGCTGGTGGATTTGATATTATTTATGCCTGCACTGATTACAATTTTGACAAGGAGAACGGCATTCATTCAGTTCCCGCTAGATTTGGCATATCTGGGGCGTTAAAAATCGTCAAAGTGATGCATTCTCTATCAGCTATTCTGCTGTTGATCCTAGCAATCGTTTTATCCCTAGGATATTTCTTCTACATAGGCTGGTTCATTGCAGTTATACTGTTAATATACGAAAATAGATTAGTTAACCCTAATGATTTATCAAAGGTTGGGATAGCATTTTTTCGGGTTAATAGCTACATATCAATTCAATTATTAATATTTACTAGCCTTTCCCTAGTATTTTGACAATGCATCGCTCATCCAACAAACCTACGAGAGTAATAAATGTCTGAGAAGCCAATAATTGTCGGTATATCTGGAGCTAGCGGCGCCGCCATCGCTAAAGCAACCATTGACGAACTACTTCATCGAGAGATCCCTACCGTAGCAGTGTGCTCTAATGGAGGAAAACTAGTCTGGCAAGATGAGTTGGATGTTTCCTTTAACCAAACCCTGTCAGAATGGCAAGAATATCCAATGTTCGAACATTATCCAATAAACGACCTGAGAGCCCCGATAGCTAGTGGAACATTTCCTACAGCAGGTATGGTTATAGTGCCATGCAGCATGAACAGTCTTGCTTCATTAGCTCACGGCATCTCAAACAACTTGTTACTTAGGTCCGCTGATGTATGCATGAAAGAGAAGCGCAATTTAACAATAGTTCCAAGAGAAACTCCATTACATAGCATACACATTGAGAACATGCTTACCCTGTCCAAGATCGGGGTCACCATCTTGCCTCCTGAACCGGCTTTTTATCTAAAACCTTCTACCATTGACGATATTGTTAAGTTCGTTGTAAGTAGAATATTTGTATCCCTACAAATAGATTCAGAACTCCATAACGACCTTCAGTACCAACAAAAAGCCGACTAACCGATATCCCATTGACGCCTAGAAGCCAAATACTCACCGATCTATCAAACGAGGTTTCCATTGGCCACGCTTAAAGGACAAGAACGCCAAAAGTATGTAGCTGATCTATTCTCACGAATAGCGAAGCATTACGATCTAATGAACACTCTCATGACCTTCGGCATGCATCGTCGATGGAAAAAATCGACGGCTAAATTGACTTGTACCAACTTGAGTGGAGTTGCATTAGATATAGCCACTGGTACTGGAGACCTAGCTGTCCAATTGGCTTACCAGCCCGGGATAAAACACTCAGTTGGAATTGACCTCATCCCGGAAATGATAAACCTCGCTAAATTAAAATCTAACAAAATAAAATTATCGGAAAAAACTACATTCATCATAGGAGACGCGGTAAATTTACCTTTCCCAGACAATACTTTCGCTTGTGCAACAGCAGGATTCAGCCTACGGAATATGCCTGACCTGAACACAGCGATAAAAGAAATGGTGCGGGTAGTAAAACCCGAAGGCAGGATAACGACACTAGAGTTAACACCAATGAATAATGGTCTGCGGGGACGTGTATTCCGATTCTATTTTCACAGAATCGTACCACTAGTCGGGTACATCATAGCCAGAGACAGGTCAGCTTACACTTATCTACCTCAATCGGTTGATTACTTTCTGGAATCAGACAGCTTAGCCGAAGTCATGCGTAGCGCCGGGTTAATAGACGTCGGCTACCAAAAGGTAGGATGTGGTACAGTCGCTATTCACCACGGGATAAAAATTTGAAGAGTCCACTTAATATTTAGAAAATCACCAACTGGTATTTACGGGCACTTGTAGCGCAAAGTTGAATACGATAAACTTTCTTTGAAATTCCAACAATATAAAAGCGCAGATACACTATGGACTCTATATTCGAGAAACTTACTCCAATCGTAAACCGGTACAACGAGATAGAGGAATCTATGTCTCAACCGGATATAGCTGCGGATTTCGAGCAGATACAACTATTAGCCAAAGAAAGAGCGTCATTAGAAGACTTAGTCGAAATCTCACGACAGCACCATGATCTGGAGCAGGAATACGAAGATTTAAAAAGCATTTCTGACGAAGGTAGCGACGCAGAACTAGTTCAAATGGCTCGAGAAGAGTTAGGCGGTATAAGCTCTCGATTAGACGATCTGGCAGAAACCTTGAAAATAGCCCTGCTTCCTAAAGATCCCAATGACGAGAGAGACGTCATCGTTGAGGTCAGATCGGGAGCAGGAGGACAAGAGGCTAGCTTGTTCGCGGCTGATTTATACCGACTCTATACCAGGTACGCCCAGTTACATAACTGGCAGGTGGACGTGATGGACTCAAATCCCTCTGATCTCGGTGGCTTTAACAAAATCGTTTTAGAGATAAAAGGAAAAGGTGCCTTCAGCCGACTGAAATATGAACGTGGAGTTCATAGAGTACAGCGCGTACCTAACACTGAATCCCAAGGTAGAATTCATACATCTACTGCGACAGTAGCAGTACTACCAGAAGCAGACGAAATAGACATAAAGATTAATCCTGATGATTTAAGGATAGACATATTCCATGCAGGTGGTCACGGCGGTCAAAACGTAAACAAAGTGGCCACAGCCGTCCGCATAGTCTATGAACCTACAAACCTAGTAGTAGTATGTCAAGACGAACGTTCCCAGCATAAGAATAAACAAAGGGCTATGTCTATGCTACGAGCAAAGCTATTTGAATCGGAGCAGCAGAAGCACGACGCAGAAATCAGCGAAAACCGTAAATCTCAAGTTGGTACTGCTGAACGCTCGGAAAAAATACGAACGTACAATTACCCGCAGGATAGGATCACAGATCACAGGATATCTGGCAGCTTCCATGGCGTCCAAAAAATAATGGATGGAGAGCTCAACGATTTAATCGATGCTCTCGCTTCGTATGAACAAGCCCAACTTCTAGAAAAAGTAACAGCCTAATCCTCTTATGGCATCCTTAAGACAAGTTTTACAACAAACCCATAGGACCCTAGAATCCTACGACATTCCCGATTCCCGTCTGGAAGCCGAAGTAGCCTTGATGAACGTATTGAGAATTCCCCGTCAAGATATATTCTCCCAACAGGAATCAGAAGTAACCCCTCAGCAAGAGCAAGCATTGGAGGAAATATTAGACCGCCGCCAAAAACGCGAGCCATTAGCATACATCTTGGGTTACAAAGAATTTTATGGCATCAATTTACTAGTCAATCCCAACGTGTTAATACCAAGACCAGAAACTGAATTCCTAGTCGAACATACCCTCTTTATGGCGCTAATGGGCATGGAATCTGCAGACCTAGTTATTGCAGATATCGGAACCGGAACAGGAGCAATAGCAATAAACCTTGGAATTCACCTACCATCCGCAAGGGTATATGCAATAGACAACTTCGACCCAGTTCTTGATGTAACCAGCTATAACGTGCGATCCCATAACGTGACTGACAGGGTCACTCTCCTTAAAGGTAACTTATTAGACCCCCTTCCAGAACCAGTGGATGTGATAGTAGCTAACTTACCGTATGTACCATCCGATCGAATACCTACCCTACAACCAGAAATACAATGGGAACCTAAGACGGCTCTTGACGGTGGTGACAATGGTCTAGACCTAATTAATGAATTACTAAGTCAAGCTGCTGCGGGTAGATTAAAACCTCACGGCGTAATAATTCTCGAGATAGATCCTGAGCAAGTCCAGCCAGTGAAAGAGCTCGCAAACCAGCTGTTCCAAGAATCCGAGATAACTGTGGAAAAAGATCTGGCTCAAATGGACCGGATGCTTGTTATAAATCTCTCACCCGAGTATTAAAGGTTCCTAGAGGTACTAAGAATATTTGCCTGATATTTGGGGAGTGGTCCCCTCCAAGCCATTATTTGCCCTGTCTAGCCTAGTTTCCCTTAACCAAGTACGCTTCAGATCGTCTTTTACGCCTAGGTGTAATATTCCCAGGCCATCTATCTCCATCTCCACTTTATCCCCATCCATGAGAGCACTCAAACCGCGATGATTAGTACCAGTAGCAACAATATCACCGGGTTCCAGTGTGTGGATTGAAGTTACCCATTCAATGATCCTCGGAATCTTATGCGCCATATCATCAGAATTAAAATTTTGCTTGAGCTCGCCATTCACCCACAATTTTATTGGCAAAGACTGAGGGTCTGAAATTTCATCCGCAGTAACTATCCAAGGTCCCATAGGAGCAAAAGTATCACGTGATTTCATCTGGTAGAACGTGTTACCTGGCGGCAATAAACCCCTCGCAGAGACATCTATAAAATTGAGATATCCAAAAATATAATCGTATGCATCTTCTTGCTTTACCTGCGTTGCTCTCTTGCCAATTACAAGAGCTAATTCTGCTTCGTGCTCAAATATGCTGGCGGGAACATCCGGTATAACTATAGTGTCGTTATCGCCGATTACTGAATTGGACGATTTATGAAAAGCGTTTATAGGTGCCGGCTCGTCTCTCGTCCCATCTTCCATGTAATTTACCGCCATAGCTACAATATTGTTTGGTCTTGGGTGAGGCGGTCTGATAGAGACTTCTGATAATGGAACCCCCGATCCCTTGGAGGCTTCTTCCAATTTAGTTTTGTACTGTGGGAATTGCTCTATTAACCCATTTAGCTGATCGGATGGAGACAAATGGGGGATATCTCCCACGACCTCAGTCACATCCACAATATTGCTTCCTACTACTATTCCCATCCTATAATCATTGAAAAAAGC
>VFFT01000121.1 GCA_009392775.1 SAR202 cluster bacterium
AAGCCGATGTACATCTGGGATGGATAGAACCTCTCGAGAACACCGAAAAGAGGTTGATCCAACTTAAAAACGCATTTGAGACCTCCGAACGATCTCCTTCGTTTGGGTTAAGAACACACATCATAATGCGCAATACAGAAGAAGCCGCATGGAAAGCTGCCGAAGACCTAATATCAAGTGCTGATCCTATAGTGAAAGCGCAAAGACGATCGTCAATCGAAGGCACTGTGATGGTCGGACAACAAGCTCAGGCAGTTAAAGCGCCAGACCATCGTCTTGGAAAATATCTATGGAACGGACTTTCAGAGGTAAGAGTAAACTGCGGAAGTGCCTTAGTAGGAACCCCAGAACAGATATGCCAAGAGTTACTAAATTACTGGTGTTTGGGCATCGATGAATTCATATTATCGGGTTTTCCTCACGTTGAGGAATGCTACAGAGTCTCAGAAGAATTACTGCCAATGCTGCGCGGTGCAATCGAAAATAAAATCGATCGGGATTCTAACTAGCAGACAAAACCCTGACTGTTAGAATCCTCGCTCTATATTAGGCTAATCCTCGATGAACCAATTAAGAATGACAACTTGGTTACTGCCGAAGCACCTACGCTACTCCTGGGTAAACCTGTCTATTATTTTTATAGGGGCGTGCATTGGCTTAGTATCTGTTGGGTTAGGGTACATTTACTCTCAAGCCATATCAGAAGCAGGGCTACAGCACGCAGTTGCGTCAAGCTCACCCGGATCGTTAAACATTCGGGTTACTACTCAAAACAGACCAATTGCTCCTGAAGCTTATTCAGCACTCCAAGAATCAATAGAACGAGTTGTCGACACCAATATCGGATTTCTCGTCCAGAATTTCGCAAGGAATGGACGCACACAATCAAATTTGTCTATTACAAACGATCCCATGGATACTCTATCTTTATTTGGTGGACCTATTGGAAGGCCATTTTTCCTAACTGACTTTGAGAAACATAGTAATTTAATTGAAGGAACTTGGCCCAGCACCGGGGAGACAGAGCACCTAGATAACCATTTGCAGATCGACACAGTCATTGGAAATGATATTGCTAAAATAATGCATTATTCCCTAGGTGATACCGTCTACATATTGCCATACAAAGGTGATACATCTGAATTGATTATCATGAATATAGTTGGCATAGCTGAACCAAACGATCCTCAACAAGAATATTGGATGGGAACGCCAAGTTATTTCACCATTCAAAAAGTCAATGACAAACCAATTATCCCGTTTTACGTAAATGAAGATGACTTTATAAACAAAATAGGAAATAAATACCCCAACATGGTAGGGGATTACGAATGGCTAATATTTATAAACGCCAATGTGATCACACCAGACATAGTAGTAGAAACTCAAGGAGCCCTGGAAAATCTAGAGACCGAAATAAATAAACAATTCCCTAGATCAACAGTTTTAACTTACCTTGAGAACAGCCATCGATCAGGCCTTTTAAGCAAGTACACTAAAAACAAATTGCTCGCCCAGATACCTATATTTCTGTTTATATCATTGATACTAGTTGCTGATTTCTATTTTTTAATAACTATCATTACATTGTTTGGGCAGGGCCAATATACAACCTCCAATTTAATCAACAGTCGAGGAGGTAACTTTCAGCAAATATTTATTCTGCAAAGCAGTACATATTTTTTAATCATTCTCGCCGCATTCTTAATCTCCCCATTTTTGACTGATATTATCGCAGACATCTGGCTACTAAACAGCATACCCTCCGTTTCAGACTTGGGAGGCAACCTACTCTTTAGCAATCCATACCTATGGGTTTGGACGGGTTGTGCCGCTGCGATCACACTATTAGTGTTACTAATCAGTGGCGGATTAGCCCTTAAGCGTACATTAGGACTATCTCTGGACAACAAGTCACGACCTTCCGTAACTCCTATAATCCACAAGTTCTATCTAGATGGATTGATAGGGATCTTGTTTCTTTTACTCCTATGGCAAACCCAGTCAAAGTCTGGATTTGTTGAGGAGGATATTTCCGATAAAAGCCTGTTTGTTGAACCTAGTCTTCTAATAGGACCAGCCTTAGGCTTTTTGCTAGGCGGCCTACTGTTGATGCGATTAGCTCCATATATCCTGAAGATAATAGCCTTTGCAATCAATTTTTGGGCTCCATCATGGGCGGTATATACACTGACCAAGATGAGCAGAGATCCTTTCGGGTATTCTGCTGTGTCTGCGATATTGATGTTATCCATGGCGCTGGGGGTGTTCGCATCCGCGTTCCAACCAACATTATCCCACCTAGAAAGTTCTCAAGCCCTTTACGAGATAGGGGGTGATCTAGTCATAACTGATATATCATTCTCGAAAGTAAAACAAGATGAGGAACTTGCGAAATTAACTTCTATACCAGGAGTTCAACATATAAACCCAGTACTTAGGGAGAATGTAAAACTCATTGATCAGAAAAAGAACAAAGCAAGTTATCTATTAGCTATAGAACCCTACAATCTCGGAGGTACATCCTGGTTCAGGGAAGATTTCTCAGAGCATTCTTCTAGTCTGGATGAATTGATACGACCAATGATGTCAGAATCAATAAACTTTCCAGCCACGCGCGACGGAATCCCGATCCCTGATAAAGACCGTTATATAGGAATTAAAGTTAATGTCGATGTACCAGATTTTGTGAGGAAGAATCAGTGGATAAAGTTTACAGCCAGAATTTCAGACTCATACGGACACTACACGAACATTGAGTTAGGTGAAATCGCAACAGGAACACACACCCATGAAACATATGAGACATTATCAGCCTCACTACCATCACAATTTAATCTCATACCACCGCTATTAGTAACATCAGTATTTGTGACCGCATCACCATCGTCTAACATACCTAGTGGTTCAATTCATATTAGTAGTCTTATTTCTGGGGACGATACAATTAACGAATTCCACACTTCTATTCCAGAGTTTAATAGCATACAACAATGGAAATTATTACCGAATACAACACAAACTCCTGACAGTTTGAAAACATTCCAAACACCGTCCGATAGTGAACTATCAGGGCTCACATTTTCCTGGTTCTCGGATTTGAATGGTGATGAGCGAGGCTTATTTGTACCGACAGGACCATTTCCGTTGCCCGCCATAAGCAGCTCAGAGTTCTCTATTGGCGACATAGTACATATACAAGCGGGAAGGGAAATAATCCCACTAAAGGTGGTTGGAACAACGCAGTTTTTTCCTACCATTAGCCCAAGGTTAAAACCCTTCTTCATTGTGCCCGTAACTGAGTACATAAACTACGCGACTAGAATAGGAAGGCCGTATAAAGGCCCTGAAGAGTTTTGGCTATCCCTAGAAGAAAATGCTGACAGAAAACTTATTGCCTCTACATTAAACGAAAGGTTATCCAACTTTATAGAAGTTAAAGATAGGGATGCATCCGTTTCTATGGCTCTAAATAACCCTCTATCAGGAGGAGCGTGGCGAAGCCTAACATTGGTCGCCATGTTTGTCTTGGTATTGACCTCGCTTGTATCGCTGACTACACATGGAGTACTCACTTCATATCGAACCCGTACAGATGTTGTAGTGACGAGAGTCCTTGGATTAACAAAACCACAAATGATATTGTCCTTAATAATTGAAAAACTATTTATCTGCTTAATTGGAATACCTGCGGGCTGGGCTATGGGAACCATGTTTTATTCGTGGATACTTGGCTATATGGACACTACACAATCTGGGCAGCCCATAGTCCCCCCAATGATAATAGATACTCAGCTCAATATCGTAATAGTTTCTTTATGTTTAGTACTGTTATCGGCAATCGTAGCCGTCGTATTGGCATCTCTAATCGGATTACATCACAAAACGTCTGATATACTGCGGTCCGCTGATTAGTTATCGCATCAATAAATCACGAGCATATAGTTAATAAAATGTCTTTAATAAAACTCGGATATATCATAGCTATAAGAAGAATTATTTCGGCGTGGCATATAGAAGCGATTCTATTTATTGGTATCTTCCTAGCCGTGACATTACTCTCTAGCAGCGTAGTATTCTCTCAACTATTGTCTGAAGTGTCACTCAGTCACACACTATCGAACAGCAACCCAGACGACAAACAGTTATGGCTAAGGTCTTTCAGCGACTTGAAGTCATCACAACCCAAAGACTCTTCATCTATCTACTCGCAAAACACCGGGTTTATAAAGCAACGGGTAATAGACAAACTCAGGTCTTTCACCAGTGACCACCACTTGATTCTTGAAACCGCAACGTTTTTCTTTGAAGGTTTACCAACCCTTTCCGAAGACGACCAGGTCAGACCCAGAGGAAAAGTACAATATCTGAGCTCTCTGGATACATCCGACAAATTTTCTCTGGAAGAAGGCACCTGGCCTGACGCTTCTGATGATACTGGTTCTCCCATGCAAGTCGTAGTAGATCAGACAGGATCCAAAATTTTGGAAATTGGAATTGGAGACACATTTACGATATTCCCATCATCCCAAACTCAACAATTAGGGATTACAACAGATGTAGTAGTTGTCGGAATATTTTCGAGAGCAGATCCGGACTCAGATTATTGGAACGGGAGAGAGGGTGATTTTAGCTATATCGATCAAAGGTGGAGTATCGTTCCTTTATTCACTAAAGAATCAAACATTACCGTCAAATTAGCTGATTCATACGATGGCCTCTATACGAATACAACCTGGCTAGTAAATATGGATCCACAGAAGATCCATGCCGGAGATGTAAATCAACTGATACGTACAATACACAATATCAGATCAGAAACTGCAACAAGCTTGGTTCACGGCACCATATCTGTGAAACTGGATAGACTACTTGAAGCCCATGAAAAAGAGTTAACTGTATCGAGGATTCCTCTTTTACTAATGGTGTTCTTGGTCAGCGGAGTTCTGGTATACCATTTATTATTAATATCTAATCTCACAATAAAGTCCCGATCATCTGAAATTGCGATTTTAAAAAGCCGAGGCGCAGGGAATTGGCAACTTGCTACCTTGATATTAATAGAAGGGTTAGTATTATCCATACCCGCCATAGTTCTGGGAGTTTTTCTCTCTCCCATAATAGCTGACGTGTTAGGATCTCTTTTCTTTCAGGCTTCCCAAACAGAAAAGACCTCACTGACCCTATTATCTAGCGGTATAGGAATATTAGGAGCCCTGCTAGCAGTTTCGGTACTAACATTATCAACTTTTATCGTATCTAGAAAAGGAATAGTTGAATTTCGTCAAACCGGATCACGACCTGCGCAAACACCGTTTATACAAAGGTATTATCTTGATGTCCTATTCCTAATAGTCGTAGGAATATTATGGTGGCAGGCGCATAACAAAGGGTCATTTATCATACAGTCCCAAACAAGTGATACTTTAAGTATCGACTATTCACTACTGATTGCCCCGATCGCTGGATTCATAAGCATTAGCCTATTAGTACTTAGATTTTTCCCAGTCATTGTCGCAATAATCGCAAAGTTGCTCGAACCTGTTGCTCCAATATGGGCAGTTCATGGTGCCAGGAAAGTTTCTAGAGACCCGATTGTACCAGGCAGTCTAGTAGTCCTGATCATGCTGGCAACTTCCTTAGGGGTTATAGGTAGTTCCTTTAGTTCAACTTTACTAAAGAGCCAATCAGATCAAGCAATGTATCAGGCAGGATCAGATATTCGAATAACACATAGATCCTCTCCTAGTATTGAAGCCAGCACATCGCTAGACACATTCTTAACTGATGATAAAAATATCGACAACGTAGCCTACGCACACCGCGTAGACGGACATCTAAATACGGATGGATTCGTATCAACGAAAATATCCACTCTAGCAATCGACCCAATTGCCATAGATGAAATTGCATGGTCTCGGTCAGATTTCGTCGAATCATATCATTCAGACAATCTAAGCAACGCAGTACTTCCAGATAAATCCATATGGGAGTCGGATGGCATAGATATACCAGTTGATTCAGAAGGCTTATCCGTATGGGTAAGGCCAAATCGGCCATATCAACTACTAACGCTCACCGCTAGGTTAAGAGATTCTTCAAACAATTATTTCGATCTTCCCATTGGACAGTTGTACTTCAAAGAATGGAAAAATTTGAGTGCCAGGTTTGACAGTCTAGACGATATCACTCCAACACGTAGGCGGGCTGCTAATAATAAGTTTAGAGGCATTCCCACTTTCTCAGACCTAAAACAACCATATACCCTACTAGCCCTCCATCTGACCAGCAGCGCCGGAATAGAAGAAGCGGGAGCTATCTTTGTTTCGGAAATGACGGCATATGCACATACAAAACAAACACTGCTTACTGACTTTACTAACACCGAAAACATACATGTTATCGAGGACCACACTCGACCAGGTTTATACGATATTAGTCAGAATACGTCTGTAGTGCGAGATCAAGAAGCCCATTCCCTTAGATTCGGATGGGCTCCTGGTGGAAATGGATTGCGCGGCATTAGATTCGGAGACCCAGAAGCTCCAATTAAATCAATAGTGAGTCATGAAATACTGGAACAATCCAATTCCAGAGTAGGAGACGTTATTACCCTTGGAATGTCATCGTATTCAGTACCCATCAAAATTAACGCGGTCGCAAAATACTTTCCTACTCTAGACCCTAAATCAAATCCTTTTGTCATAGTCGATAGGAATAGTTTTGAATATTATTCAAACACCCATAGCCATCGTATTACACCTGGACCAACTGAAATATGGGGTAGTTTCACCACTTCAGACGTCAAGACTGATCAGATTACAGATTCCCTTA
>VFFT01000122.1 GCA_009392775.1 SAR202 cluster bacterium
TACCGCTAAGCGGGTAAATTGAGAAGGAGGTGATTGCGCATGGATGTTAGTTTTATAAGCAGGGGCGATGGTAGGCATCAGTCTGGACACGACGGGGTGATCAACTCCTAATTAGACCAGAAACATAAGACCCGTCAGTCGGGCCCAGGCCAATGTCTATCATCGCCCCTATGCCTAGGTATTCATAAGGGTGGTGTCCCAGAAAAAAATGGCTGGGCCCGATCCTTTTTATCGTAATTGACATGTTATAAACAGCGCCGTACAATCGGTCGCTAGCTACAACAAAGTAACAACGGAGATTTAATGCTACGAATTCGGTTAAGAAGAGTTGGAAAAAAGGGCCATCCGTCCTACAGGATAGTGGTGGCTGAGTCGTCTTCTCCAAGAGACGGCCGGTACTTAGAGTGGATAGGAAACTATGACCCGATGGTAGATCCACCAGCGGTAACCATCAAATCGGACAGGGCAAAGGCTTGGCTGGATAATGGCGCACAGCCTTCAGATGCCGTTCGCCGCATTCTGGAGAAAGATGGTATTCTCGAGGCTGCACAGCAAGAATGAAAGAACTTGTTGAATATCTCGCTAAATCATTAACAAGTAACCCTGATGCTGTGGTTGTTACTGAGGAAATTGTAGACGGTCGAGTGACTATCCGCCTGGAAGTTGCTCCTGAAGATAAAGGTAAAGTTATAGGCCGACAAGGTAGAGTCGCGCAGGCTATGCGACTACTTGTTAGAGCTTCCGCAACCAAAAATGGCACGCATGCCATGCTTGAGATAGTGTAGCTTCCCCAGCAAGAGTTGATTAAGTGCGATCAACCCCTCCATCTGACGATAGTAACGTAGTGATAGGACAAGTCCTCGGAGTACGAGGGTATTCTGGGTTTGTTCGGATCAGAATACTGACAGCGTTGGCCGATAGGTTTGAAGAAGGTAACCATGTTTATATTGGGGACCGTCGGTATTGGATATCAGAAGTGGAATACACTACAGCAAGCCACGTAATGTTAAGATTTCTTGGCATAAACACTATTGAAGACGCGCAGTTGTTACAGGGTTCATGGTTAACAATTCCGACTGACGACGGGCAACATCTGGAAGCCGATAATTATTTCCATTATCAGATGATCGGATTAATAGTAGAAACAGAAGATGGCGAGGTTTTAGGCTCAATAGAAAATATTATCGAAACCGGTAGTAATGATGTATACGTCGTGAGTGGTGCAAGCGGGGAGATACTGGTCCCTGCAATTGGCCAAGTCGTTAAAGATATTGATTTAGAAGCTAATAGAATGCTAGTGACTCTAATGAAGGGGATGAGGTAATTTTGACCCTCTCAGATTTGAAGTGCTAGAATCTAAAAGTATCGTATAGGCGATATGCATCAACAGGTACTAATGATGTATCCTGCGTATACCAAACTGGAACCAAAGAGGTGGTTGCATGTCAGGTCATTCTAAATGGTCTACCATTAAGAGAGCTAAAGGCGCAACAGACGCGAAGAGGGGAGCTCTCTTTACGAAACTAGCCCGTGATATAGTGCTGGCCGTGAGAGATGGAGGTGGAGGGGACCCAGACATGAACTTCAGACTCCGTTTGGCTATAGATAAGGCTAAGTCAAACAATATGCCTCAGGATAATATTGTTCGTTCAATTAAGCGAGCAACTGGTGAGGGCGGCGAGGGCAAAGAAGAATTTGAAGAAATAATTTATGAAGGTTATGGCCCTGGAGGCGGAGCGATTCTGCTACAGGCGTTCACCACTAACAGAAATCGAACAGCCTCTGATGTCAGGTCGGCTTTCAACAAAATTGGTGGAAGCCTTGGTGAATCTGGGTGTGTTTCATGGAATTTTGAAAAGAAGGGTGTAATTACAGTTGAGACTGGAGATGCTGATAAAGCTGATGAGGTGAGTCTCATAGCGATAGAAGCAGAGGCCGACGATGTAAAATATGAAGATGGTGTGCTAGAAATATTTGCTACACCGGAGAGACTTCAGGGAATACAGGAAATTCTTAATGAAAATGAGGTTAATGTAAGCTCGTCCGACATTTCGCTAGTACCAAAAACCACGATTGCTCTCGATGCTAAAGCCTCGGAGCAAACACTACGTCTGTTGGATCATCTAGAAGAATTGATGGACATACAGAAAGCTTATACTAATGCGGATTTCCCGCCCGAAGTTCTGGAGCAGTACCAGGCGGCTGAATGAGGGTGCTCGGGATAGACCCCGGTACCATTCGGATGGGATATGGCGTAGTGGATGACACTCCCAAAATTGTCGCTGATGATTACGGCGTTGTGGCTCTCTCTAGAAGCCTTCCATTGGAAAAACGGCTTTATCAACTTCATACCCATATATTGAACATGATCCATACATTTGATCCTGACGTGATTGCTATAGAGCAACCATTTATCGGTAAAGGGGATCGTCAGTTTGTGGGTTCTGCCCTTGCATTGGGGCAAGCTCAGGCTGTTGTTTTCATAGGAGCGGCCAGCCAAGATATCCCTCTTTATCGTTATTCTCCTGCTGAAATCAAGGTGGCGGTAGCTGATTATGGACGGGCCACCAAGGCTCAGATTCAGCAAATCGTTACTAGTGATTTTGGGCTTGATAAACAACCTTCTTCAGATGCCGCTGACGCTCTGGCGATTGGATTGTGTCATATCCGGAATCAGATATTACATGATTTGACGAGTATGGAAATTAGCCCAGGTGAGGAGAGAAAGTAATGCTGACCGGAGTCACAGGGATATTGGATAGCGCAGGCGACGATTGGGTCAGGTTACAGGTTTCAGGTTTCGTTATCCATATTGCCGTGCCGGCTTCGGTCGTGTATCAGGTTGGCAGTGTTGGTGATACTGTTTCTCTACATACGTATCTCAGGATACGGGAAGAGCAATTGAGTCTTTATGGGTTTATCTCCTCAGATGATCTTGAGACTTTTGTTTTGTTGCAGGGAGTATCAGGTATCGGGCCGAGAAGTGCCTTGGGCTTATTGTCGGCATTGGGCTCGGGTGGCATCAAGACTGCCGTGGAAACAGAGGATGTAGTGTCTTTGTGTGCTGCACCTGGCATCGGGAAGAGAACCGCAGGCAGGATAATTTTGGACCTTAAAGGCAAGCTGGACGTAGACGCGTCTGCAGTAGTGTCCCAGACTGGGAGTATAGATCAAGAAGTTGTCGATGCCCTCATTGCGCTAGGATATTCGTCGTCCGAAGCCAGGAGACGAGTAACGGACGCAAAGCTTTCCGAGGATGTGTCTATCGAGGAGAGTATCAGGACCGTATTACTTAATATAGGAGGAGGATAGTTGACTAGTGCCGGATTTTGAACTGGTTTCGGATTTCCGTATGACAGGGGACCAACCCGACGCTGTGCAGAAACTTGTCGAGGGTTTGAATAACAGTGAGACACAGCAGACGTTGCTGGGTGTAACCGGAAGCGGGAAAACTTTTACCATGGCGAACATAGTTCAGGAAGTTCAGAGGCCTACACTGGTGCTGGCGCATAATAAGACACTAGCAGCCCAACTGGCGACGGAGTTCAAGGAGTTCTTTCCTAAGAACGCAGTTGAATACTTTGTATCGTATTACGATTACTACCAACCGGAGGCTTATGTCCCGCAGTCGGACACTTATATTGAGAAAGACGCTAGTGTAAATGAGGAACTGGACAAACTGAGATTGTCAGCCACTACTTCATTATTGACCCGCCGTGATGTATTGATAGTTGCGTCGGTCTCATGTATTTATGGACTAGGTGACCCATCTGATTATTTTGATTTGGTTGCTGACGTAGAAGTGGGCGAAATCAGAAACCGTAGCAGGCTTTTGAGACAACTCGTAGATATGCAGTATGAACGAAACGACTTTGATTTAGCGAGGGGTAAGTTTAGGGTTAGAGGAGATACTGTAGAGATTGTCCCAGCGTACGAAGAAGTAGCGGTCCAGATACAATTTTTCGGGGATGAGATTGAGAAAATTGTAGAAATTGACCCGTTAACAGGGGAATTACTGGCTGAGCGGAAGTCCACCGCTATATATCCTGCAAAGCATTTTGTGACAACTCAAGAGAGACTCCAACTAGCGATAGAAGATATAAAACAAGAATTGTCTGAGAGGCTGATTGATCTCAAAGAAGACGGTAAATTGTTAGAAGCGGCTCGGCTGGAGAGTCGTACTAATTATGATCTAGAGATGCTGATGGAAGCAGGGTTCTGTCATGGAGTCGAAAACTACGCGTGTCATTTGGCGCGAAGGCATAATCGCCATAATGGCAAGACCGCTATAACCTGTGGGTCAACTCCTTGGACGCTACTTGACTATTTCCCTGAGGATTTTTTGATGTTCATCGATGAATCTCATATGACTCTCCCTCAAATTAGGGGCATGAATCGGGGAGATGTTGCTCGCAAGAATACACTAGTAGACTTTGGGTTTAGGTTGCCATCGGCAGTGGACAATCGCCCGCTAGATTTTAATGAATTTGAATCGCACATAAATCAAGTAGTGTATGTGTCCGCCACTCCTAGTCCTTACGAAATCGAGCATAGCTCTTCGGTAGTGGAACAAGTGATTAGACCAACTGGATTGCTTGATCCTACTATAGAAGTAAAACCAACGGACGGGCAGATAGATGACTTACTCAGAGAAATTCGTGCGAGAGTTGATAATAAACAACGATGTTTGATTACCACACTAACAAAACGTATGGCTGAAGAATTGGCTGATTATTTGTCGGAAATGGGGGTCCGAAACCACTACTTGCATTCTGATATCGATACGCTTAATCGGGTTGAAATACTCCGCGATCTGCGCCTAGGGGTATACGACGTGATTGTAGGTATTAATCTTCTTAGAGAAGGTTTAGACCTACCTGAAGTCAGCCTTGTTGCAATTTTGGATGCTGACAAGGAGGGATATCTCAGGTCTACTACTTCGTTAATACAAACTATTGGGCGGGCAGCTAGGCACGCAGAAGGCCATGTCATTATGTATGCCGATAGAGTGACGGATTCTATGCAAGTAGCTATATCAGAAACAGAAAGGCGCCGCAGCCTGCAAGATCAGTTTAACTCGGATAATGGAATAGAACCGCAGAGTATACAGAAAGCTGTCCATGATATAACCGAGGCGATTAAATTATCATCCGATGATAAGGCTTCGCACGTTCGGGTTCGGGAACAAATGTCCACTGATGATATGTTCCGGGTCGTAAAAGACTTGGAAGTTCAAATGAAGGAAGCCGCCCGCAACTTGGAATTTGAGAAAGCAGCGGCAGTTAGGGACGAGATGTTGGATTTGCGACGGATTTTAGCGCTTGAGAAGAACACTTTATAATAAATATGTTTTACGCTTGAACGTTTCGGGTGAGTTTCGCTAGAGCTATTAAAATCTGAGAGTTATCTTCTAGGGTAAAGCCATCGACTTTATAAGTGCCCTGTCCAGTAGTCCCGTCTACTAGGCCACTATGCACCAATGATTCGATGAGTTGTCGGTCTGTTAATATAGATGGTAGTAGCTGTTGCTTTACCTCATTCGATAGAGCTGCTATAAGTCCATATGCTCCCCAATTAGATACGCTTGCCAATATAAGCTCGTCTGTGTGAGTTATGCATGGTTCGGATGGCAGTGTGTTAACCTCTGGAATGACGTGAGCTAGGGAGCCCATGCCGATTTCGTTTCCTCCGTCTCCGATGCCAATTGACGGTATTCCGAAATGGAAGAGGCGATCAATACGGGCCGTATTCTTAGATATGTCGACACCACGCATATTTAAGTATGTGTCTTTTTCAGTAGGGCCACATCTTTCAATGGAAATAAGTAAATCAGGAGTCTCTTGCGAGATCACAGTCTCCGCAAATGAATCGCTGTTAGATCTGTCAGTAATGGGAAAATTTATTATCTTGGAATCTCCGCCAATGTGCTTGCCCAATAGAGACGACAGATGCAGGTCTGAAACGTAAGCTACTGAGAATCCGAGTTTCTTCAGGGCGTTGCCGAGTGCGATGGCACCGGGGGGCCCATCTGTCTCGGCTGCCTTTGCTGACGCTATATAGAAACCGGTGGCTATAAGGACATGGCCTCTGTGTGTTAGGGCGAAGTTGGCAGCAGATGCACAGAATTCCGGAGCAATGTGATGACTTATTTCTGAGACGCCTCGCTTGTCGTTTGACAGTATTACTGACTCAATGGAGTCTGAGTTAATATTCATGTGTTTTGATATCGCACTGATAGAGTTGTCATTAGAAAATGGAGAAATCGTTGTCGGTTTTATCGGTGATGAGCATATGTCCAGGAGCATGTGTGATCATTAGGTTTGGATGAGATACTATGGCTGCTGCCTGAGGTGTCACTCCACAGGCCCAGAATACCGGTTCTTCATCATCAAAAATCCTCACTGGCTCCCCGTAATCAGGAGTGCCCAAATCTGTTATACCGATAGTATTTGGAGACCCTACATGGATTGGGGCGCCATGAGTGTCCGGGAATCTGGAAGTGACCTGAACGGCTTTGGAGATGTGACTTCGTTTAATTGGCCGCAT
>VFFT01000123.1 GCA_009392775.1 SAR202 cluster bacterium
GCCACATTGCCATTGGACATGGTAGAAATGATGTATTTACCTTTAAGTCTGTACAAGCCTGGTACTGAGTCTACCCAGGGTTTAAGGTTATGCCAGAATAGATTTATTGTCTGTTTCTCGGACTCAGATAACCCTGATATATCGAATTCTCTCAACGTGTCTTCAAGGCCCATTCTGTGAAGTGCATCGAGATTCGTCCAAGGTAGTTCCCCGTTACTGACTTTATCCATATATGGTCTATATTTTCCTCTCCATTCATCAGCAAAAGAAGCCCAGTCTCTTTCAATCCCTTTTGTTTCCCCAAATCTCTCGCATTGCAATGTAATACTGGTACGCCAATCTACCACTGTACCGAATACATCAAAGATAAATGCCTTTACATTGCTGGTATCCATAATGAACTCCCACAAATCAATATTTAGAATTCTAATCTGCGCAAAAGGTGAGGTGTTATTTTACGGCTGTTCGGATCTCATCATAATCCGGTTCAACACCTGGATTTGGGGCTATCCATTTGTATTTGATTACCCCGTCTGGGTCCACTACTACAATCGCACGGTTAGCAGATACGTAGCCTTCTAACCCAGCTAAATTATTGAATGTTACGTCATATTCCGTTACCACTCTGCGGTTAAAATCACTCAAAAACGGATAATCAATATTATTCTTATCTGTCCATTCTTTTTGCGCAAAAGGCGAGTCGACCGTAATCCCAATAACTTGGCAATTCAAATCGTTGAATTGTTGAAGTTGGTCTTGAAAAGTACACATTTCTTTGGTGCATAAGCCTGTGAAAGCACCCGGGAAAAAAGCCAGCACTACGTTTTTCCCTCGGAATTCTATAAGTGATCTGCTATTTTTATCCGCATCATATAAAGTGAAATCAGGGGCGGTATCGCCTACTTCTACAGCCATTGGGAGTTCTCCAAATTTTATATTTTTGTCCCGAGCATATGTGTCTGGTGTCGTCTAGCGACGAGTTCCATCCATGCTCACTCCACATGCTAACACATATGGTTTTTTTGGCATATTCAGAGTGGGATTGGATTGTGATAGACTGACTCAACGCTAGAGTCTGGAGTGTTTTATGTTTTTTGATTCAAGACGTTCTACTGTACATGCTACTAATGGTATGGTCGCTACAAGCCAACCATTGGCGGCTATGGCTGGCTTGCAGATTTTGATGCAGGGTGGAAATGCTGTTGATGCTTCCGTAGCCGCAGCGGCAGTGTTAAATGTTGTTGAGCCAGAATCAACTGGAATCGGTGGTGACATGTTTGCTCTAATCCGTAATGCTAAAGATGGTGTTGTACACGCTTTGAACGGCAGTGGTAGAGCTCCGGCTGCGGCCTCTCCAGATGATCTATTGTCTCAGGGATTTCAACAAATACCGGACAGCGGAGTCTATTCCGTATCGGTGCCTGGCACAGTGCATGGTTGGGAAACCATCTTAAATGCTCATGGAACCATGACACTAGCTGAAGTGCTTGCCCCTGCCATAAAGTACGCTGAAGAAGGATTTCCCGTTACTGACATAATATCGTACCAATGGGCTAGTCAAGCTCAAAAACTGGCTCAATACCCGTCAGGCCAAGAAATGTTAAAAAATGGTAGGGCACCGAGACCTGGGGAAATAATGAAACTCCCGACCCTTGCGCGTACACTAAGGTTGGTTGCCGAAGGCGGAGCCGAAGCCTTTTATACAGGTGAAGTAGCGGCGAAAATTGCTAGCTTCATTCAGGAAAACGGAGGGTGGTTGTCTGTCGATGATTTGAAGTCGCATACTTCCGATTGGGATGAACCTATTAAGACTGACTACAGGGGGGTTACCTGTTGGGAATGTCCGCCAAACGGCCAAGGAGTCGTAGCTCTTGAAGCACTGAATATTGTAGAAGGATTCGATATAGCTAGCATGGGTCCTCAGTCATCCGATGCTTATCATCATCTGATAGAGGCGACGAGACTTTCGTTTTCCGATGCTTATCAATATGTGGCTGATCCGAGAAAAGCCTCTGTCCCTACATCTGACCTGATCTCTAAAGATTACGCAGATGTTAGAAGGAGTTTGATAGATCCAACTAAGGCTATGAAAACAGTTCCTTATGGAAAGCCTTTTGGAGGTAGCGATACCGTCTATATTAGTTGCGTTGATGGCGCTGGGAATGCTTGTTCATTCATAAATAGTGTATTTAACAACTTTGGTAGTGGTTTGGTGGCACCGGATACTGGTGTTGTACTCCAAAACAGAGGAGCTTTATTTTCTCTTGATAAAAGTCATCCGAACATATTAGAACCTGGGAAACGACCGTTCCATACTATTATCCCAGCTATGGCTACTATTGGTGAAGAATTGTACCTCTGTTATGGTGTTATGGGAGGTTTCATGCAACCTCAAGGTCACCTTCAGGTTATATCCAATATGGTGGACTTTGATATGGATCCACAAGAATCATTGAATGCCTTGAGGTTTATGGTGATGGGAGATGCTGTAGTTTTGGAAGAGGGGTTATCTCCAACTGTGATTAACGATCTGCAAAATCGTGGGCATGACATTAGATTTGCTGATGGATATACCAGGGTCGGCATGGGTGG
>VFFT01000124.1 GCA_009392775.1 SAR202 cluster bacterium
ACGAAATGAGAGAAGAACAAATGCGCATGCAAATGGAAGCAGATGAACAGCGCATGGAACGTGAACAAGAGCGCATGGAACGTCAAATGGAGATGGAAGAAGAGCGTATGCAGCGCGACATGGAAATGCAGGAAGAACGAATGCGCATGGAACAAGAAATGATGATGAACAATAGAGGACAAGGTCGCGGCATGGGTCAAGGCCGTGGCATGGGTCAAGGACCCGGTCCTGATATGGATTCAGGACCTCCAGAAAAACGAAGGGGGTTCTTAAGCAATCCTAAGCCAGGAGCCAAGATGGGAACTATTGACAATATTATGGATCCTACCATGTTGGCGGTTGTTGGTATTGGACTTACTATATTAACTACAGGCCTAACTCTGTTCAGGAGTAAATAAGACATGTTTATAGGTTTACCAGGAATAGTTACCAGGATACTCAGCAGATTTTTAATATCCTTACTGTTATCCTCACCCTTTTTCATAGCCGGCGGATTGTCCCACCTTGATCCAAGCGTTCCCTTGCCTCTCACAATCGTGGTCTTATGTGTAGGTGCAGCCATAATCTTACTGGGAACTTACATGAGCCTATCCGGCGTTGCTCCTACTCCTACGCTAGCGACAGGAGAACGAACTCTAGTGTCTCGCCACCCGTCACAATTACCTGCATATTCAAGAATCATTATTAGCTTGCCTTTCATAATTGGCACAGGATACATGTTCACTTTCACTGAAGTTCCATACGTGTACCCATTCGCAACTTTTGTAATAGGCATGTACTTCTTCTTCAAGGGCATGATGAAATACATGCGCAACCTACATATCACTTATACAATTACAGACCGACGAGTAATGCATATGTATAAATTCTTATGGTTACAAACAAAAGAGATTCCCGTGACAAGGATTATTTCCATATCAGAAGCACGTAGTTTCTTTGAGATCATTACAGGAAGGGGAACGGTAGTAGTTTCTGCAGGTATTGGATCGGGCCAAACAGTTCGAATAGAAGAAATTGACAATGTAACACCAGTAGCAGAAACGCTGAGAGAAATGCTACCCCAAGGCGGGGCCGCATAAACTCCCCCTTAATCCTACAGATAAGAAACAAGGCTGATGGAATTCCATCAGCCTTGTTTCTTATCTGTACATCGGCTTGAAGAAGCTATGCAAAAAGTTTCTATTGTGGGCCCAAGTATGAGCCCGTTTTACAACTGAATCGGGAATTTTATCTCCTCGTTTATGTGTTATCCGCATGGTCTCATATTCACTAAGTTCAGGAGGCGCTTCAGCAGTAAACAGCAACTCACAACCTTCAGATTCAACATACACCTTGAGAGATTCATAACCCTTTACAGCGCGGTTAGGCGGCTGATATATGTATAATTCGGTACTGCCCAAAAGATCGTCAACATGGTCGCGACCATTACCTCTTCCACCACCTTGGCGTAAGTCTCTTCGATTATAGCCATAATCACCCAGATTCCGGTTTATCACTACAATTCCTCTAAAGCGTAATTTGCGTAGAGCGAATGACTACGGATATATCGCCCATCCGACACGGTCTGTTTCTGCTCGATAAAAATGCCCATCCGTAGAAGTCACAAATAAAGTCGTCATATCAGGCCCACCAAAACAACAATTTGTTGGCCGGTTGCATGAGATAGGGTGAGTCTCTATTATTCTTCCTTCTGGAGTGAATACATATATCATAGGACCCGGGCCAGCGGACTCCCATCCCGCGGTCGCAATGATGTTACCATCGGCATCCAAACACATACCATCTATACCACGATGTACCGATCCTTTGTCACTGCCAAAAGTATGCAAAGTGAAGTAATCACCCAAGGTTCCATCATCTTGTATTGGGTAAGCCCTAAGCTCCCGATCGATATCCAAGCGCTCACTATTACTCTCTGCAACATATAAGGTTTTTTGATCCCGCGAGACTAAAATTCCATTAGGCATTGTAGTATCAAAGGTGACCCTACTGGTATTATATGTGCCGTCACCATTTGGTTCGGACATCAACACGGAACGATTATCTAGTTCTTCGACTTCGCTGGCATCTATATTTCCAGCATTCCAAGGATTAGTAAACCAAATTCTGCCCCTTCGATCCACTGCCAAATCGTTCGGGGTATTCAATTTTTGCCCATCAACCTCATCTGCAATTGTGGTGGTACTTCCATCATCATTAAACCTAACAATCGCGCGGCCGCCTGAGCAGCACCCATATAGATTACCTTCTGAATCATATGCCAACCCATTGGTATGATTCGTATTAGTTCTAACTTCAGATATTTCCTCGAACTCCGGATCGTAAGCCATAATCCTGCTAGTAGGGATGTGCGTAAATAATAGAGATGATCCGTCCCATATTGGACCTTCAGTAACACCACCGTATGGCTTTTCAACTAACTCAAAACGCCAGCTCATATTCTAATCTCCAATTCGATCAAATTCCGTACCCTACCACGCTTCCGCCACACATCTATCGGCAGATTTTATCAGAAGGGTATATTCACATCAATTTCACCGTCCCTATCTCAATAGTCAAATACACATGAATGATATAATTTATACAGAATCATAGAGGCCTAATTAGCTCGGAAATCATCTTACTAGTTGCAAGACATGACACACATCACTAAAGATTTAATAGAGTCAATAATCCTAGCAATACTAGTCTTTATTGTTATACAAACTGCTATTCAAAATTTTAAGGTTGAAGGGTCTAGCATGGACCCAACACTTTCCCATGGGCAATATGTAATCGTCGATAAAGTCAGTTACTTTCGATTACATGCAGATAGATTCTCAAGAATTATACCCATATGGAAGAGCCAAGAGTCACGGCCACAATTCGCACTAGACCCTCCTAAACGAGGTGAAATCATAGTATTCTCTTACCCCCTCAATCCAGAGAGAGATTTTGTGAAACGGGTCATAGGCATCCCTGGGGATACAATCAAGATTGGCAACGGCCAGGTTATAGTCAACGGAAAGCTCATCAAAGAAGATTATATAGATTCATTAACTCCAAAGGGAGATCTATGGTTTGCAGATGGTTTCAGACCTGAAATTACCAAACTGCAAGACCAACAATATTTCGTACTTGGCGACAATAGACTAGGAAGCAACGATTCTCGTAATTGGGGGCCGGTTCCCGAGGACAACATTCATGGCCGAGTATGGATATCCTACTGGCCAGTAAGCAAATTAGCAGTGATCAAATAGCTTGTAGAAGACAACAGCATAGGACCATCTTTGGCACCCCTATGCTGTCACAAAGATGAAAGATATATGCAGTCATTGCGTTCTATGGAGACGCTATGTAAATATCATCTCCTTCTATCTTAACCTCAAAGACCCTAAGAGCAGCTTCAGCAGGAGGGGTCAACGCTTGCCCTGTCTTTACGTTAAACAACGCTCCATGAAGAGGGCATTCAATCTCTGCACCTGCTAAATCTCCTTCGGATAACGATGCATAAGCATGCGAGCAGATATCATCACATGCGTGAATATCACCATCGACATTAACTAGCAAGATCTGTTCTCCACCAACTTCTACAGTCGTCAAATCTCCAGGACTGATTGCACTAACTTGTGCGACTTTTACGAAATCACCTTGAGCCATGTAGTATCCTCCTATAACTCCCGTACTAGCATCAGAATAAAACTGAAGCTTACTAACTAATCAAACGCAATAATATAGGATGGAACTAACTACTGCAAAACCCTTAGATCTCTACGTGCAAGACATGAATGAAGAATAGTGAAATTGCGTGGTCGAGATGGTGTATGTTATACTCTGTCTG
Organism: SAR202 cluster bacterium; assembly: GCA_009392775.1. Next base: position 3,821 of record VFFT01000124.1, read on the forward strand.
TATATGAGAGAAGAAAAAGATAAGATAGATAGAAGGTAATAATCAACATAATGTTAGACCAGGAAACAAGGCAGTCCATAACCACAGAATACCAAACCCACGAAAATGACACAGGCTCCACAGAAGTACAGGTCGCCGTTCTCACAGAACGCATCAAGCAAGTTACCGATCATCTCAGGACACACCGCAAAGACGTGCATTCACGCAGAGGTTTAGTTGGTCTCGTCTCCCAAAGACGTAGACTTTTAAAATACCTCAGTAATGAAGATGTTAACCGGTATCAGACTCTCATAAGTCGACTAGGACTTAGAAGATAAATTTGCCCCATCGATCACCCTACAGGGTGGCAGCTTAATCATACCCTCTAGTCCTAGGCCCTATTATTATTTAAGAGGTACATTCCAACTATGTCTACAATGTCAATTCCCACAATTGTGGAACGATCAATCGGAGATAGATCTATACGCTTAGAAACCGGCAGGCTTGCGTTTCAAGCTCATGGGTCAGTAACCATACAAAGCGGCGAGACAGTAGTTCTAGCAACCGTTGTTATGGCAGACAAACCCAGGGGAGATGTAGATTTCTTACCGCTAACGGTAGAATTTGAAGAAAGACTCTACGCAGCCGGTAAAATACCAGGAAGTTTCTTCCGCAGAGAAGGAAGACCTGGCGAATCTGGCATATTATCGTGTAGATTAACAGACAGGTCTATAAGACCCCTTTTCCCAAAATCCCTACATAACGATATCCAAGTTATTCTTACTGTTCTATCGTCAGACCAGGAAAACCCTCCAGAAGTGTTAGGGATGGTTGCAGCGTCTGCAGCTTTATCCATATCTCACATACCATTTGACGGACCGGTAGGATCTTGTAGAGTTGCTTATTTCAAGGAAAATAACGAATACGTTGTGCACCCTACGTATGAACAAATAAAAACCAGTCAACTAAATATGGTTATAAGTAGTACTAGAGACGCAATCCTAATGGTAGAAGCTGGTTCAGATGAAGTCTCAGAAGAAGTTATCCTTGAAGGTATTCGTATCGCTCAAGAAGCCAACAACGAAACCATCGGATTAATAGACCAATTAGTCTCTCAAATTGGTTCCCCCAAGGTGGAGGTTGAGCCAATTAGTGACGAAGCTAAAGCGGTTGAAACAACGATAAAAAGTAATTTGAATGGGCGTTTGACTGCAATTTTAGAGCAGAATGCACTCAAAGCAGAACGAGTAGAAGCCCTAGAAGATCTCGAGGACTCTATAGCTTCCGAAATGGCGGAAGAATACTCGAGCGACCAAATAGCCGCCGGATTCAAGAATGTCCTGAAGAATGAAGTCCGACAAAGGATTCTTAACCAGGGCATACGTCCGGACGGACGTTCCACGGACGAAATCAGACCAATATTTGCAGAAGCTGGACTGCTCCCAAGGACTCATGGCTCGGGACTATTTACTCGAGGGCAGACACAAGTGTTATCCATTGCGACTCTTGGCCCTCTTACTATGAAACAAATACTAGACACAGTAGGTCCTAACGATAGCAACAGCAAACAATATATGCATCATTATAATTTCCCGCCGTATTCAACCGGTGAAGCCCGCAGAGTGGGGTCGCCTGGCAGGCGAGAAATCGGTCACGGAGCTCTTGCAGAGCGTGCCTTGCAGTCGGTCCTACCGTCAGAAGCAGATTTTCCATACACCATCAGAGTAGTATCAGAAGTCTTAAGCTCTAATGGAAGTACGTCCATGGGCAGCGTATGTGGCTCTACCCTTGCATTGATGGATGCAGGCGTGCCAATCAAAGCTCCCGTGTCTGGCATAGCCATGGGTTTAATTACAGACCCAGATGGGAAATATGCTGTTCTTAGTGATATCCAAGGCATAGAAGATTTTCTCGGAGATATGGACTTCAAAGTCGCCGGTACTACCGAGGGCATCAATGCCCTCCAGATGGATGTAAAAATACAAGGTCTAACTGCTAGCATTCTGAGTGAAGCATTAGAGCAAGCTAGGCAGGGACGACTATTCATTTTAGATAAAATGAGTTCCGCACTCTCCTCACCCAGAGAACAACTTAGCCAATACGCTCCCAAGATGGTACGTATGCAAATTGCTGTAGAGAAGATAGGCGCAGTAATAGGACCCCGCGGAGCAGTGATTAAATCTATAATTGAAGAGACTGGATGCTCAGTAGACGTTACAGATGACGGTAAAGTCACCATTGGTTCTTCGGATCAAGAGATGATTAGCTTGGCCCAAAGCAAAGTTGAAGCTCTCACCCGTGAATTAGTTGTAGGGGACATAATAACCGGAAAAGTCGGCAGAACTACTGACTTCGGAGCATTCATAGAACTCCTACCTGGGAAAGATGGTCTTCTACGAAATGAATCGATGCTCGACGGAGAAACAGAACTTGATATCGGTCAAGAAATAACCGTAATGATAAGGGAGATTGATCATCTGGGAAGAGTCAATCTGTCAAGAAAAGCGTTATTCGGAGAGGAAGAGCCTCCTCCACAAAGACCCCAACGATCATCCTTCGGCGATAGGGGGCGGCCCAGAAATGGCGGCGGACGAGGTGGCTTCGGAGGTCGCGACAACAGGTCTGGTGGCAATAGAAGTGGACCTGATCGTAGATTCCAAGGCGGAGGTTCTCGAGACAGCTAAAAAGCGTTTAAAGCAATTATATAAAAAGCGGGATAAAATCCCGCTTTTTATATAATTTAATCAGATCATAAATCCTCATTATATAGAAAAGGAGCTACAATCCCTTATGGCTACCATAAAAGTACTGATTAATGGGGCAACCGGAAAGATGGGGCAGGAAACAGTTCGCGCTATATCTGAAGAAAAAGACATAACGCTCGTAGGGGCTACCTGTCGAGCCAATAGAGGATCCCTTCTGAAAACAATATCTGGAGAGGAAGTCCCTCTGTCAACCAACCTGAAGGCCCTAATTGAACATACTAACCCTGACGTAATTGTAGATTTTACTAATGCCACAACTTGCATGGAAGCCGTCAGAACAGCCAGTGCATATTCTACAAATTTGGTCCTAGGAGCTAGCGGATTAACTAGCGAAGACATAAGTGCAATCAGGGCTCTTACAAATCAAAAATCCTTCGGGGCTATAATCGCTCCTAACTTTGCTTTGGGAGCAGTAATACTAAAGAAGCTGGCAGAACAAGCTGCCCCTTATTTTGAATATTTGGATATAGT
>VFFT01000125.1 GCA_009392775.1 SAR202 cluster bacterium
ATCGAGTTAGCTAAGCTAATATGTGACGCTCTTCCATCTGTGGACAGCATCAGACTGGTCAGCTCCGGCACTGAGGCATGCATGAGTGCTATCAGACTCGCGCGAGCATATACAAAAAGGGATAAATTAATCAAGTTTTCAGGTTGTTATCACGGACATTCAGACGGCTTATTAGTTAAAGCGGGGTCCGGCGCAATGACACACGGAGTGCCTACCAGTGCGGGGGTCCCCGAGTCTTATGCGCAAGAAACATTACTAGCTGACTACAATGACCTAGAATCAGTATCAAGATTATACGATCAATATCCCAACCAGATAGCAGGAGTGATAGTAGAACCCGTGGCTGGAAACATGGGAGTAGTTCCACCGAAAGATGGATTTCTTTCGGGCTTACGCGATATAACCACAGCAAATGAATCCCTATTGATCTTCGACGAAGTAATAACCGGATTTCGGGTGGCATACGGAGGGGCCCAAAATCTTTATGGAATAGCCCCTGATATCACATGCCTCGGAAAAATTATAGGTGGTGGATTGCCGGTTGGAGCCTATAGTGGAAGGCGTGAAATAATGGAGCAAGTTGCCCCATTGGGGCCCATGTATCAAGCAGGAACTCTTTCAGGGAACCCTCTCGCTGTGGTGGCCGGAATAACGACATTACGCGAACTACAGGACCCACAAAAATACAAACAAATCGATTTATTAGCAAGAAGATTAACTGACGGGCTATCTGATATATCCCAGAGGCTTGGTATTGATTGCCACATAAACCGAGTGAATTCCATGTTCACAGCTTTCTTTAACAAAGGTCCAGTGAATACTCTAACCCAGGTTGAGTCGTCAAATGCAGGGCAGTATGGAAGATATTTCCATGCTTTGCTAGAACGAGGAGTCTACATCGCCCCATCGCAGTTTGAGGCCGCTTTCGTATCAACCGCACACACCGAAGCCGATATAGATGCTACACTCAATATCGCTGAAGACGCCATGAAAGCAATATCATAGCTAGAGGGCAAAAAAAGATCTGGCCTTTTAAAAGGCCAGATCTTTTTAATCAACAGGGTATTCGTTTAAGCACCGTACCGTGCTGCTGCATTAGGATCACTATACTCTACGTTCTTGGTCGCCCAGAAGATTGTTGCTATTTCATCAACCACTGATACCAGTTCTTCAGCTGCTGCCATGTCAACCGTTTGCTTATTTCTTCCAGCTAGTTTTTCAGCATTCCAAACTTTCGTGTGCAGGTCAGGATGAGCTTCGATATGCTCTGGTCGGAAATAGTCAGCCCACAAAACTCGGAGTTCGTGTTTACATACCTCAGCATGTTCCTCTTTTGCCGCAACATAGCGTGAAAGTGTATTAGCGTGTGATGCTATAGATGCAGCATCCGAACCAGCAGGTTCAAGAGCCTGTATACGAAGCACCATCTTCTGAACAGTCTGAGCAGCCATTTTTGCGGTTATTGGATCATATATTCCACAAGGAATATCACAGTGTGCCTCTACTTTTTCTGCCTGAAACCATCGGATAGGGTTAATCATTAGTTCCCTTCCTCCTCTTCTATATTTAACCCGGAAAGGTTACAAGAAATGAGTGGTTGGCGCAAGCCTTTTATCAAAACTTTAACTAGCGAACCTTATGTCATTCTTGTAGCACTAATGGCTCAGGGCTATAATGACCTGTAATTTGAACGACATAGTACAATTATCGGCATCAATACTAGGAGGACTGATCTTGGCTAGCATCAGCAGGGACAAAACCAGCAATCTCAGAATGAAGCACCGTAGTAAAGATATAACGGAAGGCGCAGAACGAGCCCCAGCCAGGGCAATGCTTTTATCCATGGGGTTAACTCACGAGGATTTAGATAAACCCTTTGTCGCGATCGCCAACCTAGCCAGCGATGTCACCCCATGCAACGTTCATCTCGGTCGCTTTGCCTCAGCAGCAAAAGAAGGAATACGACAAGGAGACGGCACGCCGTTTGAGTTCGGAACCATCACCGTAAGTGATGGAATATCAATGGGCACCGAAGGAATGAAGGCGTCCCTAGTCAGTCGTGAAGTCATAGCAGATTCTATAGAAGTGGTCACCTTCGGAGAGCGCATGGACGGCTTGATTACAGTAGCCGGATGCGACAAGAACATGCCCGGTTGCATGATGGCAATAGCGCGGCTAAATGTTCCTTCAATATTTATTTACGGTGGCACTATGATGCCTGGACAATTTCAAGGTAGGGATGTAAACATTCAAGATGTTTTTGAAGCAGTCGGTGCTTATGCCAAAGGGAATATGAGTCGCGAGGATTTGCACGAGCTAGAATGCTCAGCATGTCCCGCGGAGGGATCATGCGCCGGCTTATTCACAGCCAACACTATGTCTACCGCTATCGAAATGATGGGTATGTCTCTCCCTGGAGATGCTTCAATACCTGCCATAGACCCCCGCAAAGTGGATGAAGCCAGAAAAGCAGGAGTTACTTTGATGCGCCTCTTGGAAGAAGACCTTCGCCCAAGAGATATAATGACTAGGCAAGCTTTCGAAAACGCTATCACAACCGTGGTCGCCATGGGTGGGTCCACTAATGCAGTGTTACACTTAATCGCTATAGCAAGAGAAGCCGAAGTAGATTTAAAACTAGAAGATTTTGATCGAATAAGTCGAAACACCCCTTACATATCGGACATGAGGCCGGGAGGCCATTATGTAATGGCAGATCTTGATAGGCACGGCGGTGTAGCACTGATAGGTCAGAGATTGTTAAATGCAGGGCTGCTTCATGGCGATACAATGACAGTCACTGGTAAGACATTAGAACAGAACTTACAATCCGTGAAAACAATCGAAGATCAAGACATCATTTACCACACCGATAATCCAAGAAGTCCGACTGGAGGACTTGCCATTTTGTATGGAAACCTCGCCCCAGAAGGAGCCGTCATCAAAGTCGCAGGGCATCAAGAAAAAATATACGAGGGCCCAGCGAGAGTATTTGACCAAGAAGAACCCGCGTTTCGAGCTATACAAGAAGGGCAAATTAAAGAGGGGGATATAGTAATCATCCGATACGAAGGACCGATGGGCGGACCTGGCATGAGAGAAATGCTAGCTGTTACTGGTGCATTGATCGGGCAAGGGCTAGGCGATTCAGTGGCCCTAATAACGGATGGCCGATTCTCGGGAGCTAGCCACGGGCCAATGGTAGGACACGTCGCACCAGAAGCCGCTGCTGGAGGGCCTATTGGACTTGTTAAAGAAGGGGATATCATCACCCTAGACATACCTAACCGAAAGTTAGATGTTAAAGTTACTGAAGAGGAACTGACAGACCGACGCAAGAATTGGCAACCAATAGCACCCAAATACACTAGCGGAGTATTCGCTAAATATGCGAAACTCGTATCATCCGCTGCCGAAGGGGCAGTTACACGATAAACAACCACAAATAGCCACGTATACTAATAGATAGAAGGGAGCACTGATGGACTACGGTAGCGAAGCAATAAAAAGGCACAGAGAGACTCGAGGAAAGGTGAGCATAGCGTCTAAAATGCGAGTGGAGACTATGGATGATCTGTCTATCGCATACACACCCGGAGTTGCTTCAGTGAGCATGGCCATTGCAAATGATAAATCTGAATCATTCGCTCTGACTAACCGAGCTAACAATGTTGCCGTCGTTACTGATGGCTCGGCCGTCCTCGGGTTAGGGAATGTTGGCCCAGAAGCTGCAATGGCGGTTATGGAAGGCAAATGTATATTATTTAAAGGTCTTGCAGATATCGACGCCTTCCCAATCTGCCTCGCGACCCAAGACAGCAAAGCAATAATCGAAACCGTACGAAACATAGCTCCCACTTTCGGAGGAGTTAACCTCGAGGATATAGCAGCGCCTAGATGTTTCGAAATAGAAGCTGCACTTCAAGACTTGGGCATTCCAGTGTTTCACGACGACCAACACGGAACCGCGATAGTCGTTCTCGCTTCAGTTATCAATGCTCTAAAAGTAGTTGGCAAAAACATAAGTGACATCAAGATAGTGTTTTCAGGAGCAGGGGCAGGATCGATAGCGTCTGCAAAGCTATTATTAGATTACGGCGCTAAAAACATATTGCTCGTAGATAGCGTAGGAATAGTTGATAAAAGCCGTACGGATTTGAATAGCACTAAGCAGGAAATGCTGGGCATTACTAACCCAGATAACATAGCAGGTGACCTTGCAAAAGCATTAGAATCCGCAGACGTATTCATTGGACTCTCAGCTGGTGATATCGTTAACCAAGATATGGTTAGGAGCATGGCAAGTGGCAGCGTCGTATTAGCAGCTGCTAACCCAACGCCTGAAATCATGCCGGACCTTGCGACAGCAGCAGGCGCAGCTGTCGTCGGTACGGGACGAAGTGACTTTCCAAACCAGATAAACAATAGCCTAGTATTCCCGGGGGTATTCAGAGGAGCTTTAGACGCGAGAGCATCAGCAATTAATACAAAGATGAAGCTCGCAGGAGCAGAGGCATTGGCAGCCTTGATACCAAACCCAACACCAGAATGCATAATACCCTGGTCACTAGACCCTGTAGTAGTACCAGCAGTAGCCAAGGCAGTATCGGCAGCATCTGCGTCCTAAAGTTACTGTTAAATAAATAAGCCCGATACAGGAGTTAGTATGAGCACAGAATTCATCATGATCATCATTCTGTCTCTATTAGTCGTTTCAATATCGGGCTTTGTATTAATTTATTTTTTAAGAAGACCATCGTCTGTCCAACAAGTATCTCTAACTCAAGAGATCAATACCATGCGTACAGAACTGGAACGAGTCTCCGGACTCATTCAGATCTTGGAGAAGGACCGCCACACTCAATTCGGAGAAATTACTACCCAGTTAAAAGCCACTAATGAGCAGACTACTGCCCTAAATTCCACAACTGCCGCTCTTCGGGAAGCTCTAGCCAACAGCCGGGCACGAGGTCAATGGGGAGAGAGAATGGCCGAAGATATATTACGAGCCATTGGGTTTGCTGAGGGGATTAACTACGTTAAACAAACATCAATGCCTGGTAGTAATTCAAGACCTGATTTTACATTTATGCTACCCAACTATTTAAAGTTGAACATGGACGTTAAGTTCCCATTGGATAATTACCTTAAATGCGTCAACTCCGTCTCTCAAGAAGACACATCTCGCTATTCAAAAGCCTTTTTGAAAGATGTACATGACCGGATCAACGAAATCACCACCCGTGATTACATCGATCCCAATATGAGTACTATCGGATGCGTCTTATTGTTTATACCAAACGAACAAATTTTCCAGTTCATCCAAGAAAATGACTTAAAAATCATGGACGATGCAATGGAAAAGCATGTGATCCTTTGTTCTCCCTCGACATTATTCGCGATCCTCGTAGTCATCAGACAAGCTGTAGAGAACTTTGCTATTAACGAGACATCTGATCAAATAATCACAGAATTAACCCGATTTACCCAGCAATGGACATTATTCATTGATAAACTTGAAGATGTGGGGAAGAAAATAGACGCTACTCAGTCTGCATACCAAAATCTTACTACTACTCGGAAGCGCGCCATGGACAGATCGCTCAGTCGTATAGCAGGCCTAAAAGGATCGAGTCAACTCTCCGATACACCAGTACTCGAATATACCCTTGAAGATTAAGGGATAATATAATAAGTGCCAAACGCGTTATTACATGAGATAGCTAGAGATAATCTAAATGTGCTGCATTGCCACACAACCTGATCATCGGATAGGAGCGTCGTATGTCTAAGAATAAAATTAATATCGGAAATGTAGAAATGGTATCTGTTAGCGATGGCAACGGTGACCGAGAGCCAACATTTGTATTCCCAGACAGCGAGATTGAAATATGGAAATCGGAGTTTTCAGCATTGCTAGATGAGAATCATCATTTGCATCCAAGATACGGATCTGTAATTATCAGATCTGAGGGGAAATTGATACTAGTCGATACCGGTCTACAAGCCCCTGGAGGAACTTTAATCAAAGAGCTAAAAGATAACGGCATTTCCCCAGACCAGATCAACCTAGTTGTTATGACGCACCTTCACCCTGATCATGTAGGCTGGAATTTCACGGACGGAGTGCCGACTTTTCCAAACGCACGATATTTAGCCCCGCAATCAGACTGGGAATATTGGGTACAGCCCGACATATCCAAAGATGCCGAGCACATCATAAACCAAGTGCTACCCCTAGAAAGCCTAAACCTAGTAGACCTAATGACCGACGAATATTCTATTACGTCGGAGATCGTGACAGTGGCTACACCCGGCCATACTCCTGGTCACGTA
>VFFT01000126.1 GCA_009392775.1 SAR202 cluster bacterium
TCCTATTCCTCTATACTACCAGATGCATTATCAAGAGCTCCCGAAACTACAACGATAACTCTAGGTCATAACGAACCTCTTCAACTTAGAATATTCATAGATAGAAGCGTTGTTGAAGTTTTTGTGAATGACAAAGCTTGTGCCGCTGTAAGAGTGTATCCAGGATTGTCTGATAGCACTGGAGTTTCCATACGTGCTCAGGGTTCCGAAGCAAGACTACTTTCATTAGATGCCTGGAATATGAAAAACATATACGAATAGAGGAATAGGCGTAATAATATCACTACACAGATTTACTGCATACTACACACTTTTTCCATACAGACACTGTGGGATATTGTGAAACATAGAGGTTCAATATCGTGACTATAAATGCTAGAATTGGAATGTGTAGGTATATCTAGCAACAATGAAGCACTTTATTTACACACAAGGAATCTGGGGTTCGAGCCCTCAACAACCCTACACTAAATCAAGAACAAAGAACTTTAAAGATCAGGTGATAAGACTACGTGTACAATCTAAATCTTACTATTAGTGAATCCCAGATTCGCAAATGTGTTGAGCGCTTAGCCCGATTGATCCAAGCCGACTATAAAGGGGAACCTCTCCTCGTAGTAGGAGCCTTGAACGGATCATTCGTCTTCCTGGCTGACTTAATCCGCCATCTGCATTTGCCAATTCAAGTAGATTTCATTAAGGTGTCGAGCTATGATGCAGCTTTAAAATCATCTGGTGATGTTCGCCTCCATCATGGAGTTCGTACTCCTGTAGCTCAGAAGAATATATTGGTCGTAGAGGATATCGTAGACACAGGCTTTACCGCCGATTTTATACGAAAGTATTTCGAGAACGAAGGTGCTGCCAGTGTGAGAATATGCACCCTCTTAGACAAGCCTTCCCGTAGACTTACTTCTGTCACTGCGGAATATGTAGGATTTGAGGTGCCAGACCAATTCCTTGTAGGATATGGGTTGGACTACAATCAGGAATATCGGGAATTACCAGACATCTATGCACTTGAGGGTGTTGTGGACTCAGGTGGACGATCAACAGAAAATATTTAGTAACCTTCTAATCTATTCTCAAACATTGAATACGCATTTCGAAAATATCTAGATTATCGTTAATATATTGTTGCTAAAAAGCATGTTACATACTATTGATTAGATTTAGAAATGTGGTATGTTTTGTTGGAACCTAACAAAATTGGGTGAATCGTAAGGAGGAAATGATGTTAGAAACTCTTTTTCGCTTGAACAAGGCTGGCACATCCGTACGGACCGAGCTTCTCGCTGGGCTGGCGACCTTTCTTACCATGGCTTATATCACTATTGTCAATCCTATCACTCTTAGTACTGAGGGCACAGGAATGGCATTTGGTGCTGTATTTACCGCTACAATAATCGCTGCCGTGGTTGGTACACTGATCATGGGTTTCTGGGCGAATTGGCCAGTGGCGTTGGCCCCAGGAATGGGTCTTAACGCTTACTTTACCTATACTGTCATTCTTACTGATGGTTACAGTTACCAGCAGGCTCTAACAGCTGTACTTGTAGCTGGTGTTGTTTTCGTTATACTGTCGGTTACCCCAGCGCGCAAATACATTATCAACTCGATACCGAAGAGCATGAAGTTAGGTATCGGCGCTGGTATCGGTCTATTCCTGGCGATTATCGGATTGCAAAATGCAGGTGTGATAGTTGACAATCCTGCAACATTGGTGGGACTCGGCGATGTTGCCTCCTGGCCAGTTTTGCTGGCTGGTCTTGGTTTCATTATCATGGCCGTATTAGACAACCGTAGAATACCAGGATCGATCATCATCGGAATTCTTGCCGTTTCAGTTATCGCATGGATAACCGGCGCAGGCGACGCATCGTTGAGTGGTATAGCTGGCTCTGTGCCAAATCCAGAGCATGCCTTTCAACTGGATTTCTCTGTGCTGGCAACCGCGGGCTTTATCGGGATAGCCTTCGCATTCTTGTTCGTGGACTTTCTTGATACGGCCGGGACACTAACTTCCGTTGCTAATCTCACAGGCAGGGTCAGTGACGATGGCGAAGTTGAAGATATTGACCGGGCATTAGTTGCTGACTCAACAGCAACAGTTGTTGGAGCACTGGCGGGAACATCCAACACTACTTCATACATAGAAAGTGGAGCCGGAATCAAGGAGGGTGGTCGCACTGGTTTGACAGCTGTAACCGTAGCAGTGCTATTCGGAGCATGTCTTTTCTTTGCTCCATTGGCACAGTCAGTACCGGCCTTCGCAACCGCTCCTGCTTTGGTTTTCATTGCCACGTATTTCGTGCGCAATATTAAAGATATAGATTGGGATGACGTATCAGAATATGCACCTGCGGTTCTTGCTGCAATAGTCATGCCGCTGACATATTCCATTGCCTATGGCATAGCTATCGGCTTTATCGCTTATGTCCTCACCAAGGGGTTGAGCGGTAGAATAGATGCCCTGAATATTGGATCCGTGGGTATCGCGATTGTATCAGTTCTGTTTTTCGTACTTAGATAATTGCAATTCTAAGGGCCAGGTTGGATTATACATCGGCCTGGCCCTTTTAACCTTTTCGTCGCCATCTGAGCGCCTGACATACTTCAGGCACCAAAGAAGTCGCCCATCTTGTGTCTAATGGGTTGTTTGAGACACTACTATAACCAACACGAAACACATCAATAACAGTATTTGTTCGTATTTAACTATTCAGGCATGGATATTTACGGTATGCTACAGTACGCTGTTGCATGAGGCTTACGGTTTTGTGGTCAGATATTAGACCAAACCCCATCGCCGATCACGTTTATCAGAAAAATAAAATGAGAACTTTAGGTATTAGGAGGCATAACACATGCTAAACAAAAATATTCGGATCCTGCTTGTGGGCATGATGTTTATTTTGATCACCGCCAGTTGTGGTGGGGGTTCTGAGCCACCTGCTGCAACTAAAGAAGTTTCCAATGCGGCAAGTTCCGTAGTTACAGATACTAAAGCCGATACACCAACCGCGTTACCACAACCCACATCCAATCCAATTGCTGAATCTACCACAGCACCTGAATCAACATCAGAACCTACAAAAACTGTTTCTCAGGAAGATACGGGAGAAAAACAGAATGAAAACACTGCCTTATCTGATGATAACAAAACCACTGATGATGACAAAACCACTGATGATGAATCTTGCTTAACAGATGCTGATGCCAAAACAGGTTTTTGCGTAGACGGTAAATCAGTTACTCCAAGTCCCAGTTCTGGATTTGATCAAGATAAATGCCAAAACGCATCCGGTGACTTATTACAACAATGCATGGATGAAGCCGAACAGATGATCAAAGAAAATCCAGCTCTGTGTGACACTGCAACCGGAATGATGGCATATATGTGTAACATGTCTCCCAAATCTTCAGATGGGATGACTGAGCCTGAGAATGGACACCAAAATCCATGCGCTTCTCTGCCAGCTGGTGACAAAGAGAGATGCGAGGAATCGTTCAAGGCTAATCCTTATGCCAAGCCTACCGAAGACCCCAATAATACCGGCAGGGCTGACCCTGATGCTAGGCTGGCAACTGATGAAGTAGACTACTCGAATGTATACGTTGAAAGCTTTGACCCTAACAATCTACCCAAAATAGCAAAATCGAATTTTACGGAATTAGATAAATTTTCAAGAATGTCAAAAATTAGATCGGGAGTTGGCCACGACTTCTCCTACAATACCCCCGAATATGACCAGACGCGCTCAAATTGCAAAAGCATGAAACATTACTTCATGCCAGCTGGAGTGCCTAAAGAAAATGCAGCATATGCTCATACACCCCATACTTTCCAGTGGATGTCTATAAAATTCTTTTCCCCTGTAGACGGTAGGATAGTGGGTGTATACCATACTGAAACTGAGTATGGGCCAGAAGCTAATTTCACGGTCGCGTCTACTGAACACCCTGGTTACTTCTTCATGTTTTTCCACGTCGCAATGCACCCTGATTTGAAAGAAGGATCAGTGGTTCAGGCAGGACAACAAGTTGGGACACTCGGATCAGAAGAAGCATGGGGTGAAATAGCAGTATCAGCAAAAATAGGACCTAATGATCACCGCTTAGTCTCTTTTCTCCAAGTGGCAACCGATGATGTGCTACAAGAGTACACAGCCAGGGGTGTTGGATCTTCTTCAGACGTGATTGTAACCAAGGAACAAAGAGACTCTAATCCACTAGCGTGTGACAATTCAGAAGCAGGCTGGTTTATTGGTACCAGCAGAGCTGGAGCAGAAGACGTGGGATTCGTTACTTGGGTTTTTGAGAGCAAAGACAACTGGTTCTTCTTCGATGAGTAAATAGTATTCAAAAGCGTTATACAATTTTAAGAATAACTACAACAGAGTCAGGACCTCACTTAATATAGTTCACGCCAAGCACAGGTCAGGGTACTAAACCTGTGCCGACGTGAATCTTTTATCCACAAACATACCACCTAGATAGGATAGGCTTCATCTTCATCTTCATCTTCATCTTCATCTTCATCTTCATCCTCATCTTCCTCAGCTTTATCTACCAGTTCCTTAAGCTCTTTAACATGCTGTGTTATACGAGCTTCTCTTTCTTCCGGAGTCCTGTTCAGTTCTTCTTGAGTGGGTGGTCTTGGTACGAAGATCGCACCTATAGTGGTAGACCTTTTCCTGAAAACCTTGTCATTTTCATCTCTCAACACGTGTCCTAGGCCAGATTCTTCGAGCTTCTTGCGCAACGTATCTCTAAATCTCTTAATTGTCCATACTTCTTCTGCCATGCTTAACCTCTTTCTACATCTCGAGGTAGACAGGCAATAAAAAAAGCCCTCTGGTGTACAGAGAGCCTGTACCCATTTGTTCCTTAGAACCTCATCGTTTCCTCAGTAGCACCTTCAAAGGTAAGGTTGCTGTATAGGGTCTTAGACCTGAGAGTCTCGCCTATCACTCGAGATGATATTAAATTGTGCTTAGTATTATAGCATAAGCGACGAATTTCGTCAAATTGATTAATACACAGGTTCTGCATCCAATGGCGTCTTTACCGAACATACTGTCAATAACAAATCACTCTTTAACAGCATACGGATCATAAAATTCTACAAATGAAAGACTCCGAATTTTTTTGTCATCAGTCTCCATTCTTCCACCTGCTATCAGTATCCTTCCGTCATTCAACATAGTTGCCGTGTGCAGCTGATCGCGTTCATGAATCAACGTACCAACTTCAGTCCAGATTTTCGCAGCAGGATTATAGGATTCCATCGAAATACCACCGACAATAAGAACATCACCATTTTTAAGCAATATAGCCGAGTGATATTGTCTTGGGGTAGTCATACTTGTAGATGTAGCCAAGCTACCATCAGAAGGGTTGTAAATTTCTGAGGAGGCAACTGGAAAGTGAGTATCACCCTGCCACCTATTTGGAGGAAAACTGGATCCTCCTGCCATGAAGACCGTACCATCGTTCAAAAGAGTGGCTGTCGTACCTCTAGCCAGATACTTTCTCTTAGGTTCGCCCACTGGTGACCATAAATCAGCCGCAGGATCGTATATCTCTGAAAGGTGCCATCCTGTCAAGAATACTTTTCCGTCTACGAGTGTCGTTACGTGATTAGAATGAATATCTTCCATCGTGTCAGTAACAGTCCATTCCCCAGTAGACGGATCATATATTTCTGATGAATCTAACTCAACACGACCAGACTTTGTTCTATCTACTCCACCTGACACAAATACCCTACCATCCTCCAGCAAAATGGCCGATGCGGATTTTCTTTCAACATTCATGGTTCCTGTATAAGACCACTGACCAGTAGATGGATCATATATCTCGGAAGATCCCTGATCATTATCACCCGTTACTAAAACCCTACCATCATTTAGTAAAGTTGCTGTATGGCCATCACCACGCTTATCCAGTGTCTCACCGGTATTGGACCAGGTATCGGTACTGGGATCAAATATTTCGACTACTTTCGATGCTTTTGACATGCTCTCTTGTCCACCCACTATCAAAAGACGCCCATCTTGAAGGAGTGTGGCTGTATGAGCCCAGCGACCAGTAGATAAACTAGGCCCTTCTAAAGTAGCTCCATCGTCTCCCCCACAACCTAATGTTAAAGCCAAAGTAAACGAAATTAATAAAGAAAAAATTTTAGCTCGCATGAAAACCTCTCTTTTGCATCTTGCGTGTGTCTGGTGCACAT
>VFFT01000127.1 GCA_009392775.1 SAR202 cluster bacterium
AACATGATGCCGACGATGATCATGGGGATGAAGAAAAACATGATGCTCACGATGATGATCATGCTGATGAAGATAAACATGATGCCGACGATGATCATGGGGATGAAGAAAAACATGATGCTCACGATGACGACCATGCTGATGATCACAGTGACCATGGTCATGGTGAATTTGACCCCCATTTTTGGCACGACCCTATTACGGTCGTGGAGGCAGCACAGAAAATAGCTAAGGACTTAGGGTCGATATTCAAAGAAGATCAGTCTGTTTTTGATCTAAACGCAGATACCTATGTCAGCAAATTGAAAGAATTGGATACCTGGATTGTTAGTAAGGTTGATACTATCCCTGAGTCCAACAGGGTTCTGATAACTAGTCATGAAACAATGACGTATTTGTCTGAAAGATATGGATTTGAGGTCTCATCTAGTATCTTGCAAAGTTTGTCGTCAGCAGAATCTGTAACCCCTAAAGAACTGGCGGCTATAACGGAAGTAATAGACCATCACGGAGTCCCAGCAATTTTTGCTGACTCTTACATGTCAACCAAAATCGAAGAATCATTAGCGAGTGAAACTGGAGTAAAAGTAATTAGATTGAACATGGAATCCCTCGGAACTACATCCGCTTCGTACATTGATATGATGAAAGAGAATGTTACTAAATTGACAGACGGATTAAATAGTTGATGTAATTCGATGGTATAATCCCAATGTTAGATACCTTTACTCTTAGTTAATTGATATGGTCGAAAACTTAGTAGGAATAGATGATGAACCGCCTGCAATAGAGATTGAAAATGTTTCAGTCTCTATTGCAGGTGTTCCGGTACTGGATAATATATCTTTCACTATTAATCACGGTTCAATGGTCGCACTTGTTGGTCCTAACGGAGCAGGCAAAAGTACCCTTTTTAAGTCCATTTTGGGACTAATCCCTGTAGGTGCTGGTAGAATACGAATACATGGATCGCACTTCTCAAAAGTTTCTGGTGAACTGGCTTATATACCTCAAAATGAAGATGTGAATTGGTCTTTCCCAATTAGCGCCTGGGATGTAGTTATGCTTGGTAGACAAAGGAAGATAGGTTTCTTCAAATGGCCCAGGAAAATCGACAAGGAAATTTGTGAATATAGTCTCCATAAAGTAGGTTTGTATTCTAGAAAAGATTCTCTGATGAGCGAATTGTCAGGCGGGCAGAGGCAAAGGATTTTCGTGGCTCGTGCACTAGCTCAGGAAGCGCACACTTTGCTTCTAGATGAGGCGTTTTCTGGTGTTGATGTAGGGTCCCAAGATGGATTGATGGATATGTTGAAGACATTGAGAGACGATGGTAAAACCATATTTATATCAACTCATGATTTAAATAATATGGCAGATAAATTTGACTTGTGCTGTTGCCTTAATAAACATATTTGTTCTTTTGGTCCACCAGATCAGGCATTTACACCGGAAGTATTGGAAGAACTATACGGTTCACATTCTCAACTGATGTTAGGCGTGGGGCCTGAGTAATATGCTAGATTTTCTGATGGAGCCCTTTCAGTACAATTTTATGTTAAGAGCCTTAGCTGTATCTATAGGTATTGGTTTGCTTTGCCCAATGATTGGTAGTTATGTTGTAACACGACGATTAGCGTTTATGGGAGATGCCCTATCTCATACTGTTTTGCCTGGTTTAGTTTTGGGTTACATTGTAGGTGTAAATCCTCTTCTGGTTGCAATACCAACCTGTGTTGTAACTGCAATATTTATTGGATATCTGAGTAAACGTACTGGACTTAGTGAGGATACATCTATTGGTATTATTATGGTTGGATTATTTTCATTGGGCCTAATAATGATATCTGTTCATGGCGGTTCTAATATTGATCTTGAAGGGTTGTTGCTTGGTGAACTTCTAGGAGTATCTAACCAAGATCTATTGATAATATTCACAATATGCATAATAACTCTCACCGTGTTATTTTTCTTTCATAAAGAACTTGTCTTCAACAGTTTCGATCCAGAGGGAGCATTAGTAATAGGTTTGCCTTCCAAGTTGTTGGATTATCTAGTCTTGATATTGATAGCTTTAGCCGTAGTAGCTTCTATTCAGGCGGTTGGTGTTGTGTTGATGTTGGCCATGCTGGTAATACCGTCAGCAACAGCCTATTTAATTGCAAGAAGTTTTGGGTCCATGATGTTTATGGGCTCCGTGATTGGTGTTTTTGTAGCCGTATGCGGTCTCTATTTATCCTATTTTATGGATTTGCCATCCGGGCCTTCAATGGCATTGACTGCGGTTTTAATCTTTATCTTGGTTGCATCATTTAATAAAAAATTAGCTCGATAGTGTTTGTGTACTTGCATACTGGTTCTATAATTTGACTTAGTTTAGGAAATATAATAATTGCAAGGTGGCTGTATTGATTAGCATTAAACGAAATAGTAAGGGTATTGAAGCCAAAGCGACTGGTCTTAGGCGCGAATCTTCTAAATATAAACCGAACCAACCAGATGTTTTCAAGATAAGCAGATCTAAGTTTATGGATTTTCTGACATGTAAAAGGTGTTTCTACCTTGACCGTGTGACAGGAATAATATCTCCATCTACTCCAGGATGGACCCTTAATGAAACAACTGATTTATTGTTAAAAAAGGAATTCGATATATGTCGGGAGCAAGAAACTCCCCACAGAATATTTGAAAAATATGGAATGGCTAACATCGTACCTTTCAAGCATGAAGATCTTGATTCTTGGAGGGACTCCTTACATCATGGACTTAAGTACCAGTTTAAGGATACAAATATATTACTTCAAGGTGGTGTTGATGATGTGTGGTTCGATAAAGTAAAAGAAGAACTTATAGTTGTAGATTACAAATCACAGGCTAACAATAGGCCAGTCGTGACCTGGGAATATTTGTCTGGAACGTACCATCAAGGTTATAAAATACAACTTGATTTTTATGCATATCTTTTGTTGGGCATGGGATTTCCTGTGGCTCCAATAGGATATTTTTATGTCTGTAACGCGGACAGAGGAGCACCAGGATTTGACGGGAATATGAGATTTGAGGAAACCCTAGTGCCCTATGAGTGGGACATTAGTTGGATAGAGCCTAGCGTCTGGGAGATGATAGCCGTTTTGAATTCTACCGATATACCATCACCCAATCCTTCGTGTGAAAATTGTGCATATGCTCAGCAGAGGGCTATAGCAGAAATCTAGATTTAACCGCCAAGTGCGTCAAAAATATTGCCTATTCCTGAACCGTCTCTTCTGAAAATCTCAGTGTATCCGCAGCTTGTACACGAAATGGTGATGAATTTTTGGTTTTGTAAATTCAGGAACCTAGAGATACCGCTGCCTGTGGTTCTGATTTCACCCTGTTTGTATTCGGTTTTGTTGCATTTCACGCATGAAAAACTCGCCAAATCATACCTCCTATTCCAGTGAAGGAACATTTTCCTTTAGGTTAAAAGCTTCTGCTACAAGTTCGAAGGATTTTACTCTATCTTCAAAGTAATGACAATTAGTAACGATGCTTACATCAGTAGTTTCATAGGTTTTCATAGCATCGATTATTTTTGCCTTTACCGTTCCCGTAGTGCCCATTATAGAGTGTTTATTTATTCTTTCAATGTGTTGTTCTTCTATGTAATTCAACTTGATAGAAGAGGCTTCTTCAGGAGATACCATAGGCTCTCTAATTCCCCTTAAAGAGTTTATACGAGATATATTTCTGCTGGAGGCTATGAAGTTAGCTTTTTCCTCAGTTTCAGCACAAATTACCTGTAGAGCTACATTCAACTTGGGTTCCTGTAGGTATCCAGATGGTTGAAACATATCTCTGTATAGTTTTGCGACGAGAGGCCCATGTTCAGCTGTAGTGCCAAAAAAATCTGCAAATGAAAAGGGTAGACCTAAAGCGGCTGCTAATCTTGCACTGTAGTCACTTGAGCCAAGCAACCAGATTCCCGGCATGCCTTCGGGCGTAGGCCCAGGTTGGGAACTTATTCTAGCGAACACGTGTTCCTCGGGCAGAGTGTCAGATAGGTATCCGATAAGATCTGTGACTTGTTGAGGAAAATGTTCTATATTTACTATCTGTTTTGGGTATGCGAGAGCGTGAGCGGTCAATTGATCACTTCCCGGTGCTCTTCCAATCCCTAATTCTATACGTTCTGGATAGAATGAATTAAGAATACTGAAATTTTCAGCGACCTTAAGAGATGAGTAGTGGGAAAGCATAACTCCTCCACTGCCCACTTTTATACTATTGGTTTGGGCTGCAATTTGCCCAATTAAGATTTCAGGTGAAGTCCCAGCGTATCCACCGGAATTGTGATGCTCTGCAACCCAATATCTTTGGTATCCACACTCTTCAGCTATTTGAGCCAGTCGTACGGTTTCCCTGAGAGCTTGCTGTACAGTTCCGCCTTTTCTGATAGGGGATTGGTCAACTACTCCAAAAGTAATGTTTTCCATATATTTCCTTAGTAGGTTGCCTTAATTGAATCAACAGTATTATATACGATTACCATGAATATAGGTAAACCAGTTAATGATACAATCCACATATCGAATTATATAGGTTTGTGTCCATGGAAAAATTAATTTGTATGGTGACAGGTGCTACTGACGGTATAGGGAAAGCCGTTGCTAAGGCTATTGCTCAACGGGGAGACACCCTGTTGATTGTTGGTAGAGACATTAATAAAACCGAAACTGTCTTAAAAGAAATAGTTGACTACAGTTCTAATACGGACGTGGACTATTTCATTACAGATCTGTCGTCTCAAAAACAGGTGAGTACTCTCTCAAGGTTGGTGCAAAGTAAATATCCCAAGCTAGATGTGCTTATTAACAACGCAGGTTCAGTATTTATGTCGCGTAGGGAAAGTGAAGACGGTATAGAAATGACATTTGCACTGAACCACTTGAGTTACTTTTTGCTCAGCAATTTGTTGCTACCTCTTCTTAAAGAAAGCACTGCTGGGAAAATCATAAATGTGTCTTCTAGTGCTCACGTAAGGAGTTATATTGATTTTTCAGACTTGCAATTCAAAACTAACTACAACGTTATTAGGGCCTATGGAAGATCCAAGTTAGCGAATTTGTTTTTAACATACCAGATGGCGAGAAACTTACGTGAAACGGATGTTACTGTAAATGCAGTACACCCTGGCGTAGTATCGACGAATCTTTTGAATAGCAACAATAAATCTTGGTTCGCTAAAATTCTAAATTTAGGATTGAAACTCAGAGGTATCAAATCCGACATAAGTGCCAGGCATATTCTGAAGATGTTTACGGAAGAAGAATTACGTGGGGTGAACGGAAAATATTTTGTGGACGGACGAATTATTGCATCTGCTCCTCAATCGTATATAGAAGGAGATGCCCGAGAATTATGGGATATTAGCAATTCCTTGACTGGTCACAATTTTCCGAGAGTATGACTCGTTATCGACTTCTTATCTTAGCTAGTAAATGTAGTATTTCTATATATAGCCATATAAGTGTTACTAGAAGGCCGAAAGCTCCATACCATTCCATATACTGAGGGGCTCCTTTTTCGGCTCCTTCTTCGATGAAATCGAAATCCAGTACTAGATTTAGGGATGCTATTACAACTACAACAAGGCTAAATCCGATACTGAAAAGTGACCCGTTGGTTGAACTCATTATGCTTAATCCACCGCCGAACAAGCTCATCACAAAACTTATCATGTACACAACGAATATTCCACCGGTGGCAGCCACTATGCCAAGCTTGAAATTTTCAGTCACCTTTATCAACCGTGATTTGTATGCTAGTAGAAGAGAGAAAAGTATGCCTGCTGTAAGAGATATAGCTTGCAGCACGATACCTTCAAACTGCTCGTTAAATATATACGAGATTCCTCCTAGTGCCACTCCTTCCAGAGCTGCATAAATTGGAACTGTTTTCGGTGCTAGATGTTTTTTAAATATTGTTATTAATGCCAGTATCAGGCCCCCGATAAAACCGACCAGTATCAGGCCTGTAATTTCCAACGTAAAAGTTAGGTAACCGAAAAAGAGTAGTATTCCCAAGCTCAGACCTACGCGGTTTACTGTTCCGTCGACAGTCATAGTTTTACCAGACGTCTGAGGTAAGTTCTGGAATGTTTTAGAGGATAGAGCGGGATTCGCAGACCGAAACAACATATGATTGTTAGTTTGTCCTTGGTTACCCCTTCTAGGTTGACGCATTGTAGCCATAGTATTTCTCCAGTTTTATATTAGCCGACTATACGGTTCTTCAAGACATCCATATCTAATTCTATACCAAGGCCAGGACCTGTAGGTGGAATTATAAATCCGTTTTCAAACACAATAGGTTCTTTGAAAATAATTTTGTGTAGTGGTCCTTGATTTGCCTCTTGTACTACGAAGTTAGGTGAGCACGTGTCGAGCTGTATGGCAGCCGAAGCCGCTATAGGGCCACAGTACATATGAGGAGCGATCATTGCATAATGTGCTTCGGCAATGCCTGCAATCTTCTTGGACTCCAAAATGCCTCCACATTGTCCCACATCCAGCTGTATTATCTGAGCTGCCTGCTTTTCCAAAACTTCTGAAAACTCATATTTAGAGACCAGTCTTTCGCCGGTAGCTATAGGAATACTGGTGTGAGCGGCGACTCTTGCCATTTCATCCACATTTTCTGGAGGAACAGGTTCTTCGAACCAGAACGGACTGTACTGTTCCATAGCATGAGCCACTCTTATTGCACTGTAGGTTGTTAGTTGTCCGTGAGTTCCTATTCCGACTTCTAATTTATCTCCCACAGCTTTTCTTATACTTTCGAATATACGACATGCGATATTGATATCTGCCAACGGTATGTCTCTTGGTAGAGGGAAGCTCGGTGGAAATGGATCCAGTTTACACGCTGAATTCCCTTCCTCCACAAGTTTAATAGCAGTTTCTCCAGCTAGTTCGGGGTTATTTCGGTATCCGCCTTCGGGAGCTGGCATGTAAGCGTAAGCCTTGAGTTTTTCGTGATACATACCGCCCAGTAAGTTATATATAGGTTGATTGGTGGCTTTACCTATTATGTCCCAGCATGCCATTTCTATAGCGCTTAAGGCTGGGGTTGCATGGAGACTTGGGTGTCGGAAGTCGTGTCTGTCACCGAAGACTCTTTGCCATATTAATTCTACGTTAAAGGGGTTTTCACCGATTAGATACTGACGGCCTATTTCATGGATAAGAGCTATCTGAGATTTCATATCTTC
>VFFT01000128.1 GCA_009392775.1 SAR202 cluster bacterium
AGAGCCAGCCTAATGTAGAAAAGGCCTCTCTCATAGAGAGGCCTTTTTTATATTAGGCCAGTTCGTTTAAGGGGCCTTTGCGACGATTAAGTTGCCACCGAAACCGCCCTCATAACTAGGAAAATTACGTATTTCAGTACTAAATCCAATCTCTTTCAGTAAGGCT
Organism: SAR202 cluster bacterium; assembly: GCA_009392775.1. Next base: position 167 of record VFFT01000128.1, read on the forward strand.
ATCCATGTTTGCTGTGGGAATATTCCTGTAATGTGCTTGTCCTGCTCTATTTGGATATCTCCATGATTGTTAATAATATATAGGAACAAGGATTCTATTGTTGTATCTGTTTTATCTGCATCGTCAAGATATTCAATAAAGGTAATGTGACCACTAGCAGTAGTTTTTGTCCAATGCATTGTTATTGGAGGGTTGAATGTGTCTGAGAACCAGTCAGGAGCTAATATGAGAATGCCTGCTGGGTTTAAATGTTTTATTGCGGTAGAGAATGTTGATTTCAAATCTTGTTCAGACAGCATGTAGTTTATAGCGTCGTGGATCAGAATCACATCGAAACTTTGCTCTAGGGCCACTGATCTCATATCGCCTAGGTAATGCGGTACACTGGGGTTCAGATTTTGGGATAGATTTAGCATAGGCTCAGATATATCGACTGCTGTGCATGCGAAGTTGTTAGTCAGATGGGAAAGGATATGCCCCCCTCCACAGCCAAGCTCGAGGAGCGAAGGGCGGCCGCGACGGATATTTTGGTGAATAATTTCTGTAATATTCCAGGCTTCTACTGAATATTCGTGCGGAGGGCTAATTATCGGCCAGATATAGCTTAGGTCATTGTAAAGGCGGTTATCCCCTTGGTTGATATTCACTTGATCACCTTTGGAGTTGATTGGGATAGATTATGATTTGTATATGTATAGGTATTCAGCGGCAATCGATTCCCATGAGAAATTAGATTTAGCATAGTTGTATGCTTGTTGGCCAAGTGCGATTCTATACTCGTTATCATTAACCAGCTTTATCAATGAGCTTATAGCGGCAGTCTCGTCGAAAGCATCAGATATAACTGCTCCACATTTCAAGATTTCCTTAATGCTTCCAACGTCGTGCGTTAAGACTGGTAGTTTGCTCAGCATTGCTTCCAAGAAGACTAATCCGAAAGCTTCGTATTGTGAGAATAGGGCAAATATGTCGCTTGACCAATATATCTCAGATAATTTGCTGTCTTCTAATTCTCCTGTAAACATGACTCGGTCAACAATATTATGCTGAACAACAATTTTCTGAAGGAAATCTTTTTGGCCTTCGTCTCCTCCCACTAATATCAAATTAGTGGGTCGGTTGAACGAAGGAATAGCCTTTCGATATACGTCCAATAGCCATCTTTGCCCCTTGTGTTTCCCTAAGCGGCCGACTGAGACGATCTTCAACAAACTATTATCATCAGAAGGTGGTTCAGTGAAATAAGATAGAGAGGTAGCTCCCCAGGCAATAACTTGTTGTTTGCTAATGGGTACATGATAATCTTTTTGTAAGTATGTTGCCTCAGTCTCAGTTAAAGGGACTACTTTGTCTACTAACCTACTAAGGATGGAATTGATGATTTTAAGCCAGGATTTTCGTAATGGCAGAGGGTGGTAGGAAGGTGTGAATATAAAAGTAGCTTTCTTTCTAAAGTAAAACCAGGTCCACAAGTTCCCCCAGAACCATCCGTCGCCGACGAGATGTATTACGTCAGGTTCAAAAGCCTCAAGATATTGTTTTATCTTGAACGGTGAAAACCAAACGAGTGGGCAGGAATATATTGGTAGTGCGTGTTTGGGATGCCCATTGAGTCTAAATATCGAGATGTGCCCAGATGTTGTCTCTTGGTCAGACCATTCTGGATGAGGGATTCTGGGAAACGAGTACTTGGTCGTTAGTACACCGATTTTAGCAACCGTTTTGGTATTTAAGAGAGCATATGATAATTGCTCTATGGCTCTTTCTATCCCACCTATATACGGTCGGAAATATGGTGTGATAAATAATACTTTTAACTTGTCCTCACTCATAAAAATGAATGTCCTATTTGATATCTGGCAGGCGTTTGTTTCGGATTCTAAAGTGAAAGGTATGCGTAGTCAAAAGTGGATGGCCATTATGAGGCTTAATGAGATCCAATGTTACAATATTGTGAGAGTAATAGGAGTTTGACATGTATGAACATAAACCTAGATTAGACGGCAAGGTCGCTATAATTACTGGAGCAGGGTCAAGTGGGCCTGGTGTTGGAAATGGCAAGGCGGCTGCCTTGTTATTTGCTAGAGAGGGCGCAAAGGTATTGCTTGTCGATTCAGTCATTGACAGAGCACAGGAAACGCTCGAGGTTATACAAGAAGAGGGAGGGGAAGCTTCTGTATTTGAGGCGAATGTTATAAATGATTCAGACTGCCAACAGATGGTTGATGCTTGTATAGATAGATATGGACGTTTGGATATTCTGGATAATAATGTGGGTATATCTCGGCGGGGAACTGTCTTAGATATAAGTGAAGCTGACTGGGATCATGTTATGGCGGTAAATGTCAAAAGTATTGTTCTCTGTAGTAAATATGCGATACCGCGTATGGTTGAAACCGGAGGGGGATCGATTATTAATATTTCTTCTATAGCAGGTTTGAGGGCGCACAGTAGCACGCCTTACACTACTTCAAAAGCAGCTGTAATTGGTTTAACTATGACTATGGCTGCAGATCATGGTCCTGACGGAGTTCGAGTCAATTGTATAGCACCTGGGTTGGTGTATTCTCCCATGGTTGCTCCGCGTATGGATGATGATCTACGCCAAGTGAGGAGAAACGCGGCTCCATTACGTACTGAGGGGGATTCATGGGATATCGGATATGCCGCGTTGTACCTTGCTAGTGATGAAGCCAGGTGGGTTAATGGAATAACTATACCTGTAGATGCTGGACTAACAGCCGTGTCACCTGTAACTTATCAGACTTTATCTCAGCAGCAGCGGTATTAGTCTTATATTGAAATGAGGTGATAATAAAAAAGGCCTTCTATATAGAAGGCCTTTTTTATTATCATAATGTTTTGGTTCTATTGTGCTGCTTTGAGCAAATTCCAGTGGCTTGTCTTTGAAGCCGATGTTCCAGGGAATGTCCAAGACTCAATTACTTCTGGGTTTGCTGTTACTTGGAGTGCGAACCAGAAAAATGGAATGTCTGCAAAATTATCAAATCGGTCATCCCCAACTTTCTGGACCTGTTTGTCGATCTCATCCGGGTCGACGGTTTGTGCTATTGCGGCCCATGCTTCATTGATTGCGTCAGATTCGTAGTTACGACCAGCTCCATCGGGATATGCCCACGCTCTGACTCGGTCTACTACTGAGCGCATGGTTATAACGTTTCCCCAGCCTCCTTGCTTGATCATATCGTTCTTTTCCCTGTAGGCGGAGCGTACGGTTCCCCATTCACTATCGACGATCTTCAAGTCTATACCGATTGGTTGCCAGTAGTTGATTAGTGCTTCAACCATAACAGCCGTTTCAGGCTCGTCGGATGATACATAGTTCCATATGGTGAATTCCATTGGGTTGTCTGGGCTGTAGCCAGCTTCTGCCATGAGGGCTTTCGCTGCTTCAGGATCGAACCCATACATATCATCCCATTTCTCTTCCCATTCCGGATTGTAACCTTCTAGAGTCGGGTGGAACGCTGTGTTATACATGGTCGTCCCGGCTCCCTTGAGGATGAAGTCAATTAGCTCATCCCTGTCTACAGCTTTATTCATTGCTTGACGGATTTTTAAGCCGTTCTCAGGAGAAACCCACGGGACTGTAGGATCATAGTCGGGATCGCCTGTCGAGAAGTACATTCCACCTAAGAACAATGTTAGGTAGTTGGTAGGCACCTGGGCCTCCAAGGTTATCATACCCCGTTTCATTGCTTCGAACTGTAATTCGCGGGATAGTGATGACATGTGGGACTCTCCGACTAGTAGCATTGCCAACCTAGTAGCGTCTTCTCTAACCCATTTAATTTCGATTTCTTTAAAATCGGGTCTTTCACCTCTCCAGTGATCTCCGTCTGATAGTTCAAACCATATGCCTTCACCGGTATCCCTGCCTCCGTATTCATAAGGGCCAGTACCAATAGGCTTTTCGTCGAAGCTTTCTAGGCCTTCGTCGATTTGTTTCTTGCTTAGTATGAGGAACTCTCCGCCGCCGAATCCACGAGAGGCCATTGCAGGCCACAATGTGGTCGACCCTTCCATGTTAAAGGTTATGGTGTGATCGTCGACAATTTCAAAACCCTCTTCTCCAGGTTTCATTTCTTTAAGAAATTGTTTGAAACTTGAAGTGGCTTCATCGGACCTGTGGAGAGCTAGTGAAGCTGCCACGTCGGCGGTGGTAAGCTCGCCGTAGTCGTCATGAAATGGAATGCCTTCTTGAAGATGGAATGTCCAAGAACTAGCATCCGCATTTGATTCCCATGAGGTAGCTATTCTGGGAACTCGAGCGTTCGTTGTTGCTTCGAGGTCTAATAGCGTTTCTGCCCATGGATCAAATTGGTAGTAAGATGGCCTTCCTACCGTCCAGTTTCTATTAGTTTCAATGACCTCGCCAAAGGCGTATATTACGCGATCAACTTTGGCGGTAACTTGTTCAGAATCTTGTACTGGTTTAGGAGTGGCTGTCACAACGACTTCCTTCAATACTTCGACAGGCACTTCTTTCAATACTTCCTTTTCAACTATTACAGGTTCGGATGGGGCTGACGTGCCGCAAGCTACTGCCACTAATGACAGGATAGCTAAGACACCCAAAACCCATGGTAAGGACATATAAGATCTCATAGTAGTGAACCCCCTTATATATTGATTGAACGTAGAAACTGTATTGAGCTTGCTGAATTTACCTATGTAGCGTAGTTCACACAAGCTAACTTCTGTTGTACTATGGGTGAACCATATACTACGAAATACTATAGTATATTGCAATACGTATATTATTTAGACTAAATAGAAGGCGCTACGGCGATAGTAATGACGCGAAAGGGATCATCTAGTGCCCGTAATTCGTAACTTATTGCACCCAAATGAGCCTGAATATTCTAAATAACGCCTGATACCGTTAAAGCCTATTAACATAAGGTTAGAGATTTAATATGCAAAGGTTTATATTAATCAGGGTTTTTCATTCAATACTAGCGTTACTAGCGATAAGCATGATCATTTTCTTCCTTGCGCGTATCTCTGGGGATCCAATAGAGATGTTGTTGCCTATTGAGGCTACAGACGAAGAATTTGAGCAAGTTAGAGCAGCTTGGGGGTTGGATAAGCCACTTCCCGTGCAATATATAACGTATTTGGGGAATGTATTAAGGGGCAATTTTGGTCAATCGATAAAGTGGCAAGGAGAGGATGCGTTATCGCTCGTATTGGAGAGATTTCCGGCTACTCTGGAATTAGCTTTCTTGTCTCTGGGAGTCAGTGCGGCCATAGCTCTTCCAATAGGTGTGATTGTCGCAGTGAAAAAAGATACAGGAATTGACTTTGCCGGTAAGATAATTGCTCTTATGGGTCAGTCACTACCCTCATTTTGGCTTGGTCTAATGCTGATGTGGATTTTTTCTGTCCAATTTGGCCTTCTCCCTACCTCGGGGCATGGAACATTGAGACATCTGATATTGCCGTCCATAGCCCTTGGATATTTTCAGGTAGCAGCTGTCATGCGATTGACGCGGTCATCAATGTTGGAAGTTTTAGATACTGAATTTGTGAAGTTAGCCCGTATAAAAGGGTTGTCCGAAACTAAAGTAATTTGGAAACACTGTCTGAGAAATGCATTAATCGCACCGTTGACTTATTTTGGGCTGATATTGGGTGGATTTCTTACGGGATCAGTCGTTACAGAAACGGTGTTCACTTGGCCAGGTGTAGGATTGCTCGCTGTTGATGCCGTGAGGGCGCGTGATTTTCAGGTTGTGCAATCTGTAGTGGTCTTTTTTGCATTTATATTTATCGTTTGCAATCTAGTTGTAGATATACTGTATGCGTACCTGGATCCCAGAATACGCTACACGCATTAAGACAATTATTATCAACTATATATGGATGGTTCAAGAATGAGTGCTCTTACAGGAGACAGGGTAGCTATACCTGAGATTAAACAAGTTAGTAGAATCTCTGCCGCACTGCGGAGATACCCTTTGATTCCTATAACTATCCTAATGATTGTATTAGTTATACCCGCAATATTCGCTAATGTAGTGGCACCACATCATCCAACGGTAG
>VFFT01000129.1 GCA_009392775.1 SAR202 cluster bacterium
TCACAAGCACATCTTCCAATACTGATATGGGAGTGGCAGGATTAATCGCAACTCCGACTTTAGCTCCCAGACTTTTTACATAGTCAACGCTACGATGCAGATGCTTACAAGCCTCTACATGCAAGATAACCTCATCTGTTGGATCTTTGACAAAAGCAGGCAAGAAATAATCAGGGTTCTCTATCATCAAATGTATGTTTAATGGCAAATCTGTAGCTGCACGAACAGCATTGATAATTGGCTCGCCGAAAGAGATATTCGGCACAAAATGCCCATCCATTACATCCACATGAATCATATCAGCACCAGCATCGGTGGCGTCTCTAACCTGGCTAGCGAGATTCCCGAAATCGGCAGATAATACCGAAGGCGCGATTTTAATAGAAGAATCACTCATTGCAAATACCATTTTTAAGTATACCCGTAGCTTCTTCTAACCCTGCTAATACACGATCTGGAGCAGTCCCGCCATATACACTTCTAGCACTAACCGAAGACTCCGCAGTAATGTCATAAACACTCTCATCAAAAGATGCCGAGAATTCCCGGTATTTATCTATAGGCAAGGACTGAAGATCGGTAGTATTTTCCTCACAATACATGCATAAAGCCCGTACTATCCCATGTGCTTCACGGAAGGGTACTCCGCGAACGACTAAATAATCTGCAAGGTCAGTAGCTAACATGTAGCTTTCTGAAGACAGTCCAGCCACTCTACCAGAATACAACGTCAATCCATTCATCATTTGTGAATACACATTTAGTGTCGAAGTAATAGTGTCTATGGTATCGAACAGACCTTCCTTGTCCTCTTGAAGATCTCGGTTATAAGTTAGCGGCAATCCTTTCATGATAGTCAGTATTCCCATAAGATTTCCGTATACCCTACCGGTCTTGCCTCTGGCCAGTTCAGCGAAATCCGGATTTCTCTTCTGTGGCATTATGCTACTACCGGTTGTAAATTCATCGGATAGACTTATGAATCCAAACTCGCGACTAGACCACAAAATGACTTCTTCGGACATACGTGAAACATGCATCATTAATATAGATGCTGCAGAATGAAATTCGATCAAAAAATCGCGATCAGACACTGCATCCATACTATTTGGAGTAATACTCCTGAACCCTAACTCATCAGCTATAAAATCTCGATCAACATCGTAAGGTACACCTGCTAGGGCACCACTCCCTAGAGGCAAAACATCTGCCCTAGAGTAACAATCTTTAAACCTAGATATATCTCTTTGTAGCATATGAAAATAAGCCAACATATGATGTGCAAATAAAACCGGCTGCGCTCGCTGCAGGTGTGTATATCCAGGCATTATCACATCGCTGTATTTGCCACCCAAGTCCACTAGAGATTGCTGAACTTGTTTTATACCATCAACAATGCTAGTTATGGCATCTTTAAGATACATTCTTATATCTACTGAGATTTGATCATTGCGAGATCTACCAGTGTGAAGGCGTCCAGCTACTGCCCCTATCAACTCGAAAAGACGACGCTCTATATTCATGTGAATATCTTCGAGTGTGGCGTCCCAAGTGAATGCGCCTGACGCTATTTCAGACCTTATATGACTGAGGCCTTCTATGATCTTTGTAGAATCCTTCTCATCTATTATCTCCTGACGAGCCAGCATCTTAGCATGAGCTATTGATCCAGCTATGTCTTGAATATATAGCCGCTGATCATAATGAGTGGAAACCGTGTAATTATTGATGTCCGACATTATGTTAAGTTACCTATTTACCCCGAAAAATGTCATTTTAAATCCGTGCTCAAGTATATCACGCTGCAGTTCACTGCCGTTCCACTACTATATGCGAATGCTCATTCAAGATTGAAGGAACTCAAAGCTATGTTCAAGGTTATCAAAAACATTTTCGTGAGACGGAATTTCCATAATAGCTGCTCCCGAATATCCTTTTTCTTCCAAGATAGTCAACATTTTTTTACAATCCAGGTCACCTGTATCAACAGAGTGATATGCTTTCCCTCGACGAGCTTGTTTGAAATGAACTATCTTGATCATATCTAGTGGCAATGCATCCAACTCTAAGAGTGGATCACTATCAGGAAGTCGTCTTAACTGATTTGTAGGATCTGGGCACAATCCAATATACGTTGCTTCCTCAGATGGCAGTCGTGATCGTATAGCATCTACTAGTATTTGCATACTATGTATTGATTGACCGGAATTTTCCATTGATAGCACAACGCCCTGGGATGCGGCTTCCCTTGTTAGATCGACTAACCCAAAAGCTTCTTCTGGTATATCATCTTCCGATTCCCATGGATCACTTGATGCGTTAGGGTCAACCGTCCTTAAATGAGGAAAATCTCTGCCAACGATCTTCGCCGCTTTCAGACATTCCTGAAATAAATCACCAGAAGGATCAATGAGTGTGGTGACACATGGCAACGCTACTGCCAAATCAAATGCCATATCAGGAAAGCCAGAGACCAATGATTCTATTTTATTTATATCCGGTCTCCAGTCATTACCTTCCCCAGATTCATAATCCCCGAGGCAAGTTTGTCGAAGCTCAACATGTTTAGACCCCCTCTGTTTTGCTAGATTAATCAGGTCCGACAGGTCAGTCCCGTCCAATTGCAATCGCCATGAATTACTTATAGCTCCAAATAACATATTGAAACCTCCACAGACTAGTTTGACACTCAACAGAATATACTCTTCCGTCAACTGTCCAGCAAGCGCACAACTACATATGCTCGTCTGTTAGAATAAGCAAAATTGGATTTCGAGAGGTGTTTCACATGACATCATCATTATCGAACATGAAATGTTCCGCATGTAGAAGGGATTCTCCTCACGTCTCTGAATCAGAAATAGCAGATATGAAACCTTCTATACCTGATTGGAATCTCATTGACGAATCGAGTGTCCCCAAACTAGACAAGGAATTCAAATTCAAAGATTTTGAAACAGCGTTAATATTTACGAATGCAATAGGATCCCTAGCCGAAGAACAAGGCCACCATCCAAAAATAACAACTGAATGGGGAAAAGTATCAGTATGTTGGTGGACTCATAAAATAAGAAACTTACATAAGAATGATTTTATAATGGCCGCCAAAACTGACGTTCTTTACACTAAACTCGAAAACTCTTAACGCCTAACATCACAGAGTGAATATCCGGTCTGTAGAACTCAGATTAAAATTTATCCTGCGAAAACTCTCAGCATGGTTAAGTCCTACTAGCTTACCCTGGTCATGAGTCCTATTCCGAATACGTTCCAGGCGTTCTTCATGTGTACTAGACACCATCTGGCTCACATGTGCAGTGAGTGATTCGGCTTTAACTTCCAAATACTCTTCAACGTCTATAAACACATCCGGAAATTCGGATCCCCAGAGAAATGCTTGATCTACTTTATGAGGGGTCAGTCCTTCAAGATCAAAATGTTCGGGAAATTGCAAATAACTCCACGCATAGCTACAAGCAGCATCTATTGCTGTTTGACCGCTCATACGATGATCTCGGTGGGTATGAGTTGTACTACGGTAAGGATCTATACAGAATATTACTTGAGGGCGATGCCTACGTATTTCTTGGACTAGTTCCCCACAGAATTCTTGATCATTTTCCAGTCCGCCGTCGGGATGACGAAGAAATACTACGTCCTGTACTCCCAATAAGTCTGAAGCGTTCTGCTGCTCTACCTCACGTATAGACGCTAACATCTCTGGACTGATATTTCTATCACCCGTACCTTTATCACCATTAGTGCAAAGCACTACCACAACTTGCGTCTGATATTCCTTCACCCATTTCGCCATGGTCGCTCCACATCCGCCTTCAGCGTCATCAGGGTGAGGAGTCACTACCATAATACGTTCAGGAGCTTTTTCAATAATTTCCATCGATGATACTATGCCTCTAACTAAGTTTCACATGATTAAAAATGTTGGCCACAAAATATAAGGAACCCTCCAAAAAGGGTTCCTTATATTTTGTATATGATTCTACTATCTCTACATATGGAAAACTACCATCTTAAGTTCCGTCATCTCTTCGACAGCATACCCAGGCCCTTCCTTGCCCATACCACTGTCCTTCAGCCCACCATACGGCATGAGATCAGCACGCCATTGTGGAGACGAATTTATGTGGAGATTACCGGACTCAACTTCTCGAGCAAACCTCATTGCCCAGTCCACATTTTGCGTAAATATGCCAGCAGCAAGTCCAAAACGAGAATCATTAGCCATATTGATCGCTTCGTCGATATTATTGAAGGAACTTACTGCTACCGCAGGTCCGAACAACTCCTCTCTAGATACGCGCATATCTGGTTTCACATCTGCAACTACCGTAGGAGCATGAAGAGTACCTTCCCTGTCTCCACCTGCTATTATACGAGCTCCTTGCCCAACCGCCTCAGCAATCCAACTACCTACACGTTCAGAATCTGATTCTCTTATCATAGGACCCATCTTGGTCGCATTGTCCATCGGATTCCCTGCAACGAATGCGTCGGTAGGTGCAACCAAAGCATCAAGAAAATCAGAATAGATATTTTGATCAGCAAAAACACGTTGCGTGGAAATACAAACCTGCCCGGCATTTGCGAAACCGCTGGCAACTGTTGCAGCTGCAACCTTTTCTATGTCAGCATCAGACATAACTATCAGCGGACTATTGGAACCTAATTCCATAGTAACCTTTTTTATACCTGCGTTGCGACATATTTGGTCGCCTACTTCCATACTCCCTGTAAAGGTAATTTTCCTAACTCGCTTGTCACCTGTTATAGCATCCCCGATTTCTGCCCCAGAACCAGTAACACATTGAATCGCCTCTGGAGGCAAACCAGCATCAAGCAAGATTTCAGTAAGCTTTAGTGCGGACAAAGGAGTATCACCCGCCGGCTTAAGTACTACCGCATTACCAGCAGCTAAAGCAGGCCCAACTTTATGACATACTAAGTTAAGAGGAAAGTTAAATGGGCTGATTGCAGCAACTATACCTACCGGGACTCTTATGGTAAAACCAAATTGGCTCGTGATACCCGGCGCGCCATCTAAAGGAACAGTTTCGCCATGTAATCGTTTAGCTTCCTCTGAAGATAGTGTGATTGTCTGAATCGCTCTCTGGACCTCAGCCCTACCCTCAGCTATAACTTTGCCTTCTTCATTGGTTATAGTTTTAGCCAGATCCTCTGATCTTTCTGCCATCAAATCAGCAGTCCTTCGAAGTATTGCATATCGTTCATAAGCCGGCATTTTTCCCATTACACCAGCACCACGTGCAGCACTATTTATTGCTAGTTCAACATCTGCAGCACTACCTTTGGGTACAGTATCAACGATAGATTGATCAAAAGGATTCAGAACCAGCATTGTATTGTCCCTATCTACCCATTGACCAGCTATATACATTTTCATGTTGCTCTCCCCCCAACTGTCTAATGTAGTATCAACTTAGAATGAGAAGTGTATACTCATAGTTCGCCAACACCTTTGAGCGAAATATCTCGGCCTATATCTGTAACCATATACTGTCCCGAACGACCTGGAACCCGTTCCATCCATCTAAATTTACTCCTAGCAGCGTTCCGAAGAGTTTGTATGAAACTATGCGGGCGTTGCCAACCAACTAGATCGAACAAGGATGCCAATCTATCGCAGTCCACCATCTGTTCATTTAAATAACGAGACGCTGCTTCAGACACCACTACCACTTTCCTCATATCGCCCATAGGATTGCTTGACCTGCAAAATTTTATTAATTCATGTTCCTCTGAGCTTGAATGGCCATTTGCAGATTTATGCCCATTCCCATTGGACGATACTGGGTCTATACGATAGACGTCTGAGTAGTACTCCGATGCATCCGATATTGGTTCCTCCCTTACCAAGTCTGTACCAATATCTATCGAAGAATTGTCATTACTGGTCACCATACCTATTATCTTATACAGGACCTCAGGATCATCGACTTCAATAATCAAATGTGATCCGTTCGGAGTAGTCACTGAAACTTTGTTCATCAGATAAATTGTTCCTTTGAGGCACCGATAATATCTATCAATATGTTAACTAGCTCGTCAAGCAAAAAACAGCATAAATCAGATGATTTCCACTCCTGAAGAGATATGCATTAGTTTTAAACAGCGAAGAATGTGGGGAAACGTTATTTTTGCCGGGGACAGAAGGGATTAACAACCCGGAGATTCGTTTA
>VFFT01000130.1 GCA_009392775.1 SAR202 cluster bacterium
CTGGCTCAACATCAGTATCTGTTACCACGGCTTGTCGGACAGTGGTCTCACTTGGAAAGACTGGGCGGAGGCATTGGTACAAGAGGCCCGGGTGAAACTCAGTTGGAGACCGACAGAAGAATAATAAGAAGGCATATACAAAAGATTGAACAGGAACTAGACAAGGTTAGACAAAGGCGTGACCTGCACATGGAACGCAGGAAACGTGCAGGGCTACCAATGGCAACTCTGGTTGGATATACCAATGCGGGTAAAAGTACACTATTCAATGCGTTGAGTTCGTCAGATGTCATTGCACAGGATCAACTGTTCTCCACTCTAGATACTGTTACCAGAAAGCTTAGGTTATCTTCTGGAGGGGATCTTCTCCTTAGTGACACCGTAGGGTTTATTCAGAAATTATCTCCCACCGTTGTAGCTGCATTCCGGGCTACTTTGGAAGAGCTACAGGGTTCTGACGTTCTGGTTCATGTTATAGACGTGACTCATGCCAAAGCGGCTGAACAAGCACAAGTAGTCGATGATACCCTTAATGATCTGGGGCTTGGTGACAAACCCAGAATTCTAGTAATGAATAAGATGGATCTGGTGGAATCTAAATCAACGGATGGGCAACCGGCTTTTATACCAACTTCGGACAAGTACCCTACTGTTTTTGTATCCGCACGAAAGAAATGGAATCTAGAGCGATTACTCGATGAAATTGAGGGTACACTTCTACAAATTGATGAGTTGGTTGATGAAGAGGAAGAAGTTGAACAAGCCAGCGACTGATTCAAAATTTGATTTTAGTTGGTTCGCACAACGTACGTTATGTAACGTTACCCCTGTTATAGTTGTTTACATAATCTAAATACGCGTATTTTTAATAAACCACAGGTTATACCGGATTTGTTTGGTGAGTCTGTCATTCCGGTTTCGTTTGTCGTATAGTTTCTGAAGTTACAAAATTGCAAGGCTCTCAGATCGCCATAGAGCGTTTTGTAGCTTTTAACGAGGTGCAGGTGCCCGTAAAATGAATTTACGGCTTTTCGGGGCGGATGGGTTTTTTGCTCAATCCAGTTTTGTAGTATTTGGATATCGGGAATATCGGTACTTCTGGATAGCAGCAGCTTTTTCTAATATTGGAATGTGGGCCCTGATCTATGGGCGATTGTGGCTGATGCATTCGCTAACCGATTCTCCTCTATTGGTGGGTTTAACTAATACGGCTACATTGGCGCCTGTCCTGGTACTGTCGGTGTGGGGCGGAGCCCTGGCTGATCGCGTTAATCGTCTGAAACTACTTCAGTTTACCCGGTTCCTGTTTGCTGGATTGGCTTTTCTCACGGGCCTCTTAATAGTAATGGATGTAATTGCTCCATGGCATGTGATAGCGATATCGGTTGTTACCGGTATCTTACTTTCGTTTGATATCCCTTCCAGGTCTGCCATGATGCCTAGCCTGTTGCCCAGGGAGCATCTGGCTGGTGGTATTGCCATGTATTCTTTCGTGTTTGGTGGGGCAGCTGTAATCGGTCCGGCCTTCTTTGGGTCATTGGTAGCACTGTGGGGTATCGAGGGGATATTTTTCATAATCGGGGCCTCCTACATATTGACCGTGGTTTTTCTTCTGGTGATGAATCCTGCCTACCATGTTCAGATTCCTAAGACCAGTAATATCGCCCAGGGGGTTCTGGAAGGTCTGAAATATGTTTTGGGATATCGAGCGCTATTGATTTTGATACTACTGGGTATAGTAATGGGAATGTTCGGCACTTCCTTTGAGGCGCTGCTTCCTGCCTTCGCTGACGATGTACTTACTGGGGGAGTAACTACGTATAGTCGGATATTGTTGGCAGAGGGTATAGGTGGTATCTGCGCCACACTGACTATCGCTTTATTGGGTACAAGAGTCAGGCCTTCGTACAATGTTTTTGTTGGGGTTATAGGGTTTGGAATAACGTTGGCTGCACTTGGGTTAGTATCGACGGTAGTGATGGCCATGATATTGCTGGCGTGTCTTGGTGGTCTTAGAGTGGTGTTTGGCACTATGAATACGACGATGATGCAAACCCTATCTGAAGACCAATACCGGGGCAGGGTGATGAGTTTGCACCAACTCACCTGGGGTTCTACAGCAATAGGGAGCCTGATGATGGGTGCTCTTGCAGAAGGTATAGGAGTATCATTAACGATTGGGATATGCGGCATTATTGTGGTGCTTTTTGCATCATCCGTAGCGATATGGATGTTCCGAAACGGTTATGTAAACTCACGCAGTGTGAGTGTAGAAGAATAACGGCGTTTTCGGGGTACTTCTGTAGTGCCGGCAGGGTTGCTAAGGGCTATGGCGCTCCCTATAATTATTCAAGCCTGAAAAGGGCGGTTAGCTCAGGGGTTAGAGCGCCTCGTTCACACCGAGGAGGTCGGAGGTTCAAATCCTCCATCGCCCACCATTACTTGATTGATGTTCAGGATGTTACATAGGCCGAGGTGGCGAAACGGCAGACGCGCTGCGTTCAGGGCGCAGTGTCCATTACGGACGTGTGGGTTCAAATCCCTCCCTCGGCACCAATAAAAGTATGTAACATATGGACTGTGCAAGTATAATGTAAAGGTAATTGGTTAATGCGCTTGTAGCTCAGCGGATAGAGCGCTACCCTGCGGAGGTAGAAGTCGTGGGTTCGAATCCCGCCAAGCGCGCCATTTTTGTATGAGGGCGGTTAGCTCAGTTGGTTAGAGCGCTTGCTTTACACGCAAGAGGTCACTGGTTCGAATCCAGTACTGCCCACCACTTCATTCTCGGCGGTCTTATTGAGATAATTGGGCCGAGCAAGGAGATCTGAATGTCTACGGATATGGGGAAAGATGGGAAACCCGTGGTTGGGATACTTGGTGGTAGTACTTCTGATTTCCCGATCCTGAAGAAGGGTGTGGAGATCCTCGATGATCTCGGTGTAGAGAGCGAACTCAGGGTTGTATCCGCACACAGGACACCCGATTGGTTATTCGAATATGCCGAAACCGCTGAGGAGCGAGGCATCAAGGTAATAATAGCAGGGGCGGGTGGAGCTGCGCATTTGCCAGGTATGCTCGCTGCTAAAACCATCCTCCCAATAATTGGAGTTCCAGTACCTTTAGAACATCTCAAAGGAATGGATTCACTTCTTTCAATAGTACAGATGCCGCGAGGTGTCCCTGTTGCAACAGTCGCAATCGGGGGCGCTGAGAATGCTGCTATCCTAGCTGCGGAAATACTCGCTGTTCAGGATGACGAATTAAGAGAAAGGCTGAGAAATTGGCGGACCAACCTGACTGAAACTGTATTATTGAATCCGGAGTCACGGGGATCGATTTGAAAACCGGAGATGAAAGTTCGATCATTCCTTTAGGTAGTACCCTTGGAATGTTGGGTGGTGGTCAGATTGGGGGGTTTTTTGCTGAAGCTGCTCTACGCTTTGGTTATAAGGTAGCAGTGTGGGACCCGTCACCAAATGCACCGGCCAAGAGATTTGCCAGCGCGTCATTCGACGCACCCTTTGATGATCCAGATACTCTAAAAGCATTTTCAGAAGTGGCTGTGTGCGCTTCTCTCGAATGGGAAAATGTTCCTGTAAGCTTAACCGATGGTCTCCAAAAGCTGATTAGAGTCAGACCAGGAAGTCGAAGTTTAGGGCTTGCGCAGGATAGGACCAAGGAAAAACATTTCCTTACAGAACAGCATATTCCAGTAACAAAATATGCTGTCATAGAAAAACCTTCGGAATTGGGCGCAGTTCAGTTAGAGCTGCCCTGGATAGTAAAAACTGCGACGTTAGGATATGACGGTCATGGGCAATGGAGGATATCAAACACGCAGGATATCGCGAGTACTGAAAAAATCCTGAAGGGCGATGGCCCCTGGGTTGTTGAGCAGGTAGTCCCTTATAAAATTGAGCTGTCAGCTGTGGTGGCCTTTGACGGCAAGAGTAATTTAGTGACATTTCCGCCAACTGAGAATATTCATGAAAATGGTATCTTGAGAATAAGTATATCTCCTGGAAGGATGTCTAAAGAAATTGCAAGAAGAGCTCAAGATCTTGCCGAAGAGGTCATAAAGAATATCGGAGAACCAGGCGTTTTCTGTGTGGAGATGTTTTTGCTGGAAAATGGAGAACTTCTCGTTAATGAAATTGCGCCGAGACCACATAATTCAGGGCATCATACGATAGACTCTTTCACAGTGTCGCAATACGAACTTCAGATCAGGGCTCTGGTAGGGTTACCACTTGTAAATCCTGAGCAGGTTACCCCGTCGGTCTTGTTGAATGTGCTTGGAGAAGAGTACACAAATCTAACTGACGCAGATACAACAAATTGGGTCATGAAAAACCGTAATGCACGAATCTATTCGTACGGTAAACCTGATGTGCGCCCTGGTAGGAAAATGGGTCATATACTGTTCAGTGGACCTTCCCAAGAAGACTTGTTATCGGCAGCTCTTGAAACTCATAAGGTTTTGACTAAAGCGTAGAGATACAATTTGCCAGATTAGTTTGTTCATTTTCTCCTGTGATATTGATTGCGACTGAAGGCGAGGTTCATTATCCATGGCGCTATCAAGGTTCTTATCTCCACATGTGTACGCAATACTAATACTGGAATCCTTTGCCCATATAGCAGATAAACGTATGCTTCAGCAACCGGTGCATGATATACGTGATTACGTAGAATCCAGGTTAATTGAATATGATGTCATAACTATATATCCTGGTGAATACGAGCATGGCAATGACACTGTACTACATTGGGTCAGATGTTTTAACAGGACACTGGATTCATTGATTAGAATAGGCTGGATTGGGCTTGACACTGAAAAAGTGGATGGACAACGACCTGATGAAGCGTATTACAATATTCTGGATAAGGGTATAGAAGCAGTTGTCGCTATAGAAGTGGTAGGTACATTGATATCGGAAGGTAATAGGTCTATAACCCTGGGAGATAGGGATACAGGTATGGTAATCACTCCCGATGCATTGCCCGTAGGCCTGAGTAGTTATGTAAAGTGTGTTGAGTATGATGGTGTCACGGAATAGAGATGACTAATCCTACTAGAGAAAATGTAATGATGAGAGCACCCCAGTCCATTTATCTTTACATGATATTAGAGATACTGGCGC
>VFFT01000131.1 GCA_009392775.1 SAR202 cluster bacterium
ATATGAACCAGCTAAATGTTCAATTAGAGGATATGGCAAGCGTCATCGAGTCACTTGGTTATGACAGCCAGCTTCAACTTACTGACAAAGTTAACGATCTAAATTCACAATTAGAAGAAATATGGAGGTCTATCGAAACCATAGAATTTGATCTTGAGACAAGCTCGCAAACGTCATACATCGACAGCCGAATAGATGAGATCAACACTCAACTTATAGAACTAACATCGTCAGTTCACGACGAATTATCGTATCGCATAGACTCTCTAGAATACGAAATTCAAACTTCGGATGACACTGAGGACATAAATACATTGCAGCTAGAAATCAACGAAGTACGCTCTTTCATTCCCTATGATCTACAAGACAGTTTAGATTCCCTGAACAGTCAGATGATCAGCATTATGGACACTATAGACACTAATAAATACTTAAGTGAAACTGATATCCAAAATTTGCGTTCCCAACTTCTCTATCTTGAAGACAGGATAAATTCCATGAATTAATCCTGTCGATAGTGACACGTTAATATGATTTGGGGGTATAAACTAGTATCTGTAAATCAGAAGATGTTAGCCATGGATACTGTTACCACTGGACAAACATTGGCATAACAACGTGAATGTAATCATCAGAGTCAATTGGTTTGAATACTCCGGGAGCTGACGGTGTTGTAGTCTCCATTACTACCTTCCCGCGCTCTAAAACAGCCAAAGCATCCTGAAGGTATCGACTATTAAAAGCTATTTTTGATTCCTCGCCTTCCAACACCTCGGCATCGACCTCGTCCTGATTATTGCCAACCTCATCTGAGCTTGCAGATATTATCACTTTGCCCGGAAATTCTTGATCTGGGGCAGGAGTCACCTGCATCCGAACTATATTGCTCCCGTCCCTAGCAAATATTCCGGCCGTACGGGTAGCACGTAGGAGATCCGGCAAATCAAATATTGCTCTGGTTTCATATGTTTGAGGAATCAGTTGCTCGTAATTGGGAAATTGGCCCTGCAACAATTGGGAAACTACTTCTACAGTCTGGGTTCTAAACATTATCTGACCCTTAGAAGGTGTCATCATAATCTCTACTGGATCTGACTGATCCCCTATCAATCTAGCTATCTCATTCAATGTCCGAGCTGGTATTATAACTGTCACATCAGACTCTACTGGATTGGCCAACGAACCGTGCTGTACTGCTAATCTAAAACCGTCTGCAGCTGCTAATGAAAACTTGTCATTAGCAAGCTTTAACTCTACTCCAGTAAGCACAGGACGGGATTCTTCTGTAGCGGCTGCGAATGCCACTCGAGATATTGCGGTTTTCAGAACCCCAGGATCCATGCTGACAGACATTCCGTCATCAACTGTCGGCACTGGAGGGAATTCATTTGCGTCAGCGCCATTTATTTTTGCTTCAGCCCTCCCACAGGTAAGTTGAAGGGAGCCTCCATTCTCTGATAATTCAAGATCTATTCGGTCACCGCCCAACGAATTAACAAATTCTGTTAGTAGCCTTGCCGGAACAGTTATAGAGCCTTCCTCTTCAATCATTGCTCCTACCCACGTAGTAATGGCTATCTCTAAATTAGTGGCGGAAAGCTTGAGCATAGACTGGTCTGTGCTTATTAGCACATTCTGGGTAATGGGAAGAGCTGCTCGAGTGGTAACTGCTCGACTTACTATAGCCAAGCCTCGGCTGAGGTTTTCTTGAAGGCACGAAAGCTTCATATTCGTCTCTCACCTCACAACACTAGTTTTAAATAATTTACTTAAAATCTGTCTTCCTTCGTGGCCTGTAAAATCTGCTCAACACGAGAAAGTAGGAATATTATGTCACCCTATCCAAACAAAAACAACTGAGATCTGCATTGGATGAATTAATTCATAGGAGAACCATATACTACTGTTTGCTATAATTTCAGATATTAAAAATTATGTTTATCGAGGGCATAAATGACGGATCTTTTGTTTCACCATGATGGGTACCTGAAAGAATTTGAAGCTGTAGTACTCGAAGTTACTGATGACGGGATAATATTGGATCGTACTGCATTCTATGCAGGCGGGGGCGGTCAACCTAACGATATAGGAGTCATAAAATGGGGTGATACGGAATGCTCGGTGACCAAGGTTAGCAGGGCTGGCACAGGCATATTTCACAAAATAGAAGGCCCCACCCCTAAAATTGGACAAGCAGTGACCGGCCTTATAAATTGGGACCGCAGGTATCTACTTATGAGGACACACACAGCGTTGCATATCCTTTGCGGAGTCGTATGGAGAGATTACGGTGCAAAAGTCACAGGGGGAGATATGCAACCCGGTTCTGCGAGAATGGATTTTGAACTCGAATCTATAAGCAGCCAGTTTGCCCAGGATATTGAAACTTCCGTTAATGCAGAGATTTCGCAAAACCGTACTATTGTCGTTGGAAATTTAACTCGAGAAGAAGCTGATGTTCATCCTGATCTTATTAGAACGAAGATCAATTTATTACCCAAAAATATTACGGAGGTTAGAACCATAGACATTACGGGTCTAGACGTGCAGGCCGACGGGGGGACCCACGTTTCAAACACTAAGGAAGTCGGTAGAATTAAAGTAATAGGCCATGAAAGTAAAGGCCGCATTAATAAAAGACTACGTATCACCATTGAAGACGCATAATTCAATAGGGTTGAATAGAGAGATACTATGGCGACACGACGATGATAAACAACATAGTAGGCATAGACGTAGGGGGAACATTCACTGACATTGCGATATTATCTGATGGTATTATCAAAATTTACAAACTACCTTCTACTCCTTCAGACCCGTCAATAGCAGTCAACCAAGGTATAAGAGAAACGGGTGTTGAAAAAGCTCAGTTTGTTCACGGTTCAACAGTGGCAACAAATGCTCTTCTAGAGTCTAAAGGCAGCAAAACAGCGTTAATTACAACCATGGGGTTTGAAGACGTATTAGAAATAGGTCGTCAAAACAGATCTGACTTATACAACCTGAGTATAGATCGTGCTCCCGCACTCGTTCCCTGGGAATTACGCTTCGGGATATCTGAAAGAGTAGACCATACCGGCCGGATACTAGAAGATATATCTAAAGAATCTCTCAATTCCTTGGTCGAATTGATCCAGAAAGCACAAGTTGATTCTATTGCAATATCATTCTTGTTCTCGTTTATTAACCCTCATAACGAACTCATCGTATTGGACGCGTTGCGTAAGATCCCAAATCCTCCATTTATTTCAGTATCCAGCCAGATATTGCCCGAATTTCGCGAGTATGAGCGGACCTCTACGGTGGTTGTAAATTCGTATGTGGGACCGGTCATGTCTAAATACCTAAAAAAACTGGAAACATCATTGGGATCAGACTTAAGAATCATGCAATCATCTGGAGGAAGCATCACGGCAAGCCTTGCTTCGGAAGAACCCGTACGTACGGTTCTCAGCGGGCCAGCCGGAGGTGTTGTAGGAGCCTTCTATGTAGCTGGTGAAGCAGGAATCAAAAATATAATTACATTAGACATGGGTGGAACTTCGACAGATGTATCCTTATGCCCAGGGTATATTCAGCAAACATCATCCTCCAATATCGGAGGTTATCCGATTGGAGTACCCATGATAGAGATACACACAGTAGGAGCCGGAGGAGGTTCGATCGCTAGAATAGACAGTGGTGGAGCTTTAACAGTTGGCCCACAATCCGCTGGAGCAGACCCGGGTCCAGCATGTTATGGCAAAGGTACAGAAATAACAGTTACGGATGCAAATCTTGCCTTAGGTAGAATCAGATCCGACCATTTCCTCGGTGGAGCTATGAACTTACATGAGTCAGCAAGCTCGACACTAATAAATCGACTGAGCGAGGATATGGGCATAGCACCTGAATCAGTGGCTATGGGTGTCATACGCGTTGTAAATTCCCACATGGAAAGAGCCATCAGGAGCATATCTCTTGAACGAGGATATGACCCCAGAGAATTTACCTTAGTCCCGTTTGGAGGAGCCGGCCCACTACATACATGCGAATTAGCGGAAGAACTCGGTATATATAGCGTGTTCATTCCTAAGTATCCAGGAATACTGTCTGCTTTTGGTGTAGCAATTTCAGATATAGTGAAAGATTACTCCCGAACAATAATGATCAAAGATATTAATCTCGATCATGAACAACTAGTAGAAGAGTTTGCAGGGATGGAGAGCATTGCTAGTGATGAACTCATCGGAGAAAACTTGGATAGCTCCAAAATGAAATTCAAGAGATTCCTCGATATTAGATATATTGGGCAATCATTTGAGATCACAATCGACTGCCCTAGACTTGATAGGCCTGCAGATCTCATGAGAGCAATCTCATCAAGATTTCAACGGGCACATTTACAGAGATTTGGGTATGCAGACAAAAGTGAGCCTATAGAAATAGTCAATCTTCGCTTACGAGTAATGATAGAGGTGAAAAAGCCGTCGAACCTGCCGTCCCCTTATGGAGGGACAGATCCCTCTAATGCGATTATACGGGAAGACTCAGTACATTATCGAGAAGGACCATTAAATACTACATTATACGACCGTGACCTACTCTTAAACGGGAACGAAGTTCACGGGCCAGCTCTGATTATCCAAACAGATACCACAACAGTGATTCCTCCAAAATGGTCAGGCGTAGTCGACCTCTATGGCAATCTTTCATTAAAGCTAGATAAAAATAAAGAGAAATCTGGTTCAAATGACTACTAAAACCGAACACTTGCGAATAGTGGGATTATTTGCACATCCTGACGACGAAGGGTTTGGATCAGGAGGCACTTTAGCTATGCTGGCTAGGCACGGCCATTCAATAACTATAGTATGTGCCACCAATGGAGATGTTGGGGAGATCAGCGACCCAGATCTGGCGACTCCAGAAACACTAGGTTCTGTACGAAAATCAGAACTGCGCTGTGCTATGGACGTTACGGGAATACACGATATTAGGTTTCTCGATTATCGAGATTCTGGGATGGAAGGCTCTGAAGACAACAAGCATCCCAATGCTTTGATTAATTCTCAACCCGACATGGTTATTACCCAGATCACCACAATCCTTTCAAGTATAAATCCCGATGTAATATTGACTCATGATCCTACCGGTGGATATGGGCATCCCGACCACAAAACTATTAGTAGTTATACAAGAAAAGCCTATTTAGAAATGGTACGCCGTGAAAATAGTACAAAACGTGCCTTATACTACGTGTGTTTTCCAAAATCAGATTTTCAAAGAGTCTGGGAAACACTTTATGAGCTCGGAATAAAACCGCCTTTTGCAAGTGAGAACCTGAATGACCTAGGTACCCCCGACGAAGAGGTTACGACCATTGTTGACGTAGGCAATTACGTAGATACTAAAATAGCATCTTTAAACTGTCATAAAACACAAATAGATCCCAACGGCCCATTTGAACAACTACCTAAAACAATGCTTCGCGACATTATGAGCACAGAACACTACCAATTAGTATATCCCGATTGCTATAGAATAGATGACGATATTCTGAGAAACTTCTCAAAGCCCTAGTTACTTAGGTATAACGAGATGATATGAGCATTGATGCGATAAGCGTAGAAGTCTTTAAAAACTTATTCATTTCTATATGTGAAGAGATGGGTGTAGCACTTCAGAGAACATCATATTCACCAAATATAAAAGAACGAAGAGACTATTCCTGTG
>VFFT01000132.1 GCA_009392775.1 SAR202 cluster bacterium
GACTGTTTCTGCAGTTGGTTCCTCTGCGGCTGCTTCGGAAGACGTGCCTCCTCCAGCTTCAAGTTGTTGTATACGAGCTTGGAGGAGTCCTCCTAAGTTCCATAGAGGTCCGTTCAGGATGTTGAGCAACCCGTAAATCGGGGCTTGTACTTGTCCTAATAATTGTGCAATTAGTTGTGGTTTCGGGGGCAACCCAGCTAGCCTTATGACGTCAGCTGCTGGCAATACCGGGCCATCTCCTATGACGGCTCCTTGAATTGATAATTCAGATCTAGTGCTAGTTATATATTCGTGTAATGCCTTAGCAACATCTACCGGTTCGTCGTACCCGAAAGCTATGGCTGTAGGACCCTGTACTATCTCTTTGACTTGGGGCTTTGATGCTGCATCTGCTGCTAGGTGCATTAGAGTGTTCTTTATAACAACGAACTCTACCCCAGCTTCCCTAGTTCGTTTCCTGAGTTCGTTCATCTCATTTACATCGAGGTTGGTACATGTTGTTGCCAATGCTATTGAACTACGTTCTAATTTATCTTTTAGTTCACTAACTTTGTCTATTTTGGCCTGTGTTGGCAATATGTCCTCCTTATCCCATCTCGTATAAGCTTTCTCTAATACTAAAAGAAGCCCCTGCATTCCTAAAAGGCGCAGGGGCTTCGTCCTTGACATCGTATGCCCACGCCTCGGCAGGTGATTCAATCATTAACACTAGGGCCTGCTGTCTTTGGCTTAATCTTTATAGAGTATACACTAATTATTCGGAAGGTTTAAGTCCTTGAAGTACTCCTATATCTATATTTACGCTGGGCCCCATAGTGCTTGTTATATAAGCACTTCTGATGAACGCACCTTTAATGGCTTCTGGCTTCTCTCTCATGACTGAGTCCATCAATACAGATAGATTATCCATTAGATGTTCAGAACTGAAACTGGTTTTACCGAATTGGCTATGGATTATAGATGTCCGATCTGTCCGGAATTCTAAACGACCGGCTTTAGCTTCTTCAATTGCCCTAGGTAGGTCTCTCGGCTGCACCATGGTCCCAGTCCTAGGGTTAGGCATTAGGCCTCTTCTTCCCAAAACTCTTCCCAGTTTACCGATTTTTGGCATGATGTCTGGGACTGCTAATCCTACCTCAAACTCGGCCCATCCGGATTCTACTTGGTCTATCAAGTCGTCGTCTCCGACAAAGTCTGCTCCAGCTTGCCTGGCGATGTCTGCTGCTTCACCATTAGCAAATACCACCACACGAACTTGCTTCCCTAATCCGTGGGGTAGTACCGCTACTCCTCGGACCATCTGTTCGGCATGTCGTGTATCAGCGCTCGTTCTTATATGAATCTCCATGGTCTCGTCGAATTTGGCCTTGGATGAATCTTTTATAAGCTCTATAGCTTGGTCGGGTTGATATATCTCGTCTCGATCTATAGTTTCTGATGCATTGTTGTATCTTTTACTATGTTTGGGCATAGTTAATCCCCTTCTACTGTAATACCCATGCTTCTGGCAGTTCCTTCTATAATCGCCATCGCACCCTCAAGCGAAGAAGCGTTCAAATCCATGAGCTTAGTTTCTGCAATATCCCGCAGCGCCTGTCTAGTTACGGTGCCTACGTTACCTTCTCTGATATCACCGGTGCCTTTTTCAACACCTGCTGCTCTTCTTAGCATGTCAGAGGCAGGAGGAGTTCTAGTTACGAAAGTAAAAGACCTATCTTCGTATACGGTGAGGTGGACTGGAACGATCGTGCCACCGTCGTTAGCTGTCCTCGCATTATATTCTTTTACGAATTCCATGATATTGACGCCGTGTTGACCTAAGGCTGGGCCCACAGGCGGGGCGGGTGTGGCTTTACCAGCTTCTAGTTGTAGTTTAATTATCGCTCTGACTTTCTTGGCCATAGAATCCTCCTATGCTCGTTCTACTTGCAAGAAGTCTAATTCTACAGGAGTTTCTCTTCCAAAAAAGGATACTAATACTCGAACTTTCCCCTTGCTTTCGTCAACATCATTGATGGCACCTATAAAATCGACAAATGGGCCTTCTGTGATGCGAACTGTTTCTCCTGTTTCCAGGCCTATTTTCACTCTTGCGGGACCGGACCGCGCCTTGTGTAATATTTCGTCTGCTTGACTGTCTTCAAGAGGCACAGGTTTCGGTCTTTTGTCATAGTCATCTTCCGTTGAGATAAACCCTGTAACTCCAGGAGTGTTCCTCACTACATACCAGCTTTCATCGTCCATGAGCATCTTAACCAGAATGTAGCCTGGGAATAATTTCTTTTCCTCTGATATCCTTTTTCCGTCTTTGAGAACTACTTCTTCTTCTTTAGGTACTTCTACTTGGAGTATTCGTGTCTGCATATCCAAGCTTGCGATTCGGAGGTCCAAATTTTTTTTAGCTAAATCTTCTTGGCCAGAGTACGTGTGTACTATGTACCAGTGAGGATTTATGTCCTGTTCCGTTTGACTCAGGTTGTCTGTAGTCATGTTTCAAGAAGCTCTACTTAAAAATGTATTTAAATTACTGGCCCGTAATGTTAATGCTTATGTGCTAGCGTGTCCCGTATTAGAAAACGAATCTAGGTAGTACTTCTGAAAACACGCGATCTAGTCCACCTAGAAGAAAACCTATTATGACTGCAAGCGTTATTACTACAGCGGTTAATCTGGCCGTCTCTTCCTTACTTGGCCAAACGGACTTTTTAAGTTCCTCTATGACTTCCTTGAGAAATCTAACCGGACTAGTGCGGGCGGCCGCTTGCTGCGATACTGACGCAGGATTCCGTCTACTAGAGGTACGAGCCATTAGCGTACCTCTCTGTGAACTTTGTGCCCTCTGCATCGTGAACAATACTTTTTCAACTCTAGTCGTTGCGTGTCGTTCCGACGATTCTTCATAGTCGAGTAATTTCTTTCCCGACAATCGGAGCATTGCAAGGTTATGTCGCCTCGAGCATCTGTTTTTCTAGCCATTTTTATTTAATCCAATAATTTAGTGAATACGCCTGCTCCAACGGTTCTACCACCTTCTCGTATGGCGAACCGCAAGCCTTCTTCAATAGCGACGGGCGTTATTAAGCTTACTGTCAATGTAATATTATCTCCGGGCATGACCATTTCCGTTCCATCAGGAAGGATGATCTCTCCGGTGATGTCACTTGTTCTGATATAAAATTGTGGTTTGTAGCCTGGGAAGAAAGGTGTGTGTCTTCCGCCCTCGTCCCTACTTAGTACATATACTTCAGCTTCTGCCCTCGTATATGGTTTCATAGAGCCTGGAGCTACTATGACTTGACCTCTCTCCACTTCTTCTCTGTCTACCCCTCTTAGTAGTATGCCTACGGCGTCACCGGCTTCCGTCGTGTCCAACATTTTATGAAACATCTCTAGACCAGTGGCCACTGTCTTTCTGACGTCTCCAAACCGAATAATCTCGATTTCGTCGCCTACGTTTAATGTTCCCCTTTCGACTCTGCCTGTTACGACTGTGCCACGGCCTTTAATACCGAATACATCTTCAACAGGCATCAGGAAAGACTGGTCAGTAACGCGTGTCGGCAGTGGGAAATACTCATCCATGGTTTTGACTAGTTCTTTGATGCTTTCAGCGTATTTCTCATCACCTTCTAACGCTTTAAGCCCGCTAGTACGAACAATAGGAGTATCATCCCCGGGGAATTCGTACCTGTTTAGAAGTTCTCTAACCTCGAGTTCTACCAACTCTAGTAGTTCCTCATCATCCATCATGTCGCATTTATTTAACGCTACTACTATGCTGGGAACTTCTACTTGGCGAGCTAGTAAGATATGTTCGCGAGTTTGTGGCATAGGCCCATCTGGCGCGCTGACTACCAAAACTGCACCATCCATTTGTGCCGCTCCAGTAATCATGTTTTTTATGTAGTCGGCGTGTCCTGGGCAGTCAACGTGAGCGTAGTGCCTGGTTTCAGATTCATACTCGACGTGAGCGATAGCAATCG
Source organism: SAR202 cluster bacterium (assembly GCA_009392775.1). The sequence goes on from VFFT01000132.1 coordinate 3,984, forward strand.
TTACACCACGAGCTTTTTCTTCAGGAGCATTATCGATTGCGTCCATGTCTCGAAATTGTGCCAGATTATTATCTGCCTGCACTTTCGTAATAGCTGCTGTTAACGTAGTTTTACCGTGATCAACGTGTCCAATTGTTCCTACGTTCATATGAGGTTTAGATCTGTCAAATTGTTGCTTAGCCATTTCGGTGTACTCTCCTTAGATTATTCTGGAGCCCAGAGGCGGGATTGAACCGCCGACCCCGTTCTTACCAAGAACGTGCTCTACCCCTGAGCTATCTGGGCCCATGCCCCAACGGGTTCAGTTTATTTAATTTTAATTTCCCATTGTTCTGGTGGAGGGAGTAGGATTCGAACCTACGAAGTCCTTCCGGACGCCAGATTTACAGTCTGGTGGTTTTAACCACTCACCCATCCCTCCGGATATCACAACTTATACCCGTAAGGTTCGCACACTATATCTATAAGCCTTCAGCGTACGATATGGATTGCGAAAGAGCCCCAGAGGGGACTCGAACCCCTAACCTTTCGATTACAAATCGAATGCGCTACCATTGCGCCACAGGGGCATATACTAAAAAGGTGCCCTTTCCCACCAGAAAATGACCCCGTCTTACCGGGGTCATTTCACTGACACCTATTACCGTCGTAAATTATATATACAGGCTATTAGTAAGTCAATTCTGATGCCACCCATTATTTTACTAAAATATTGGCGTTCATAATCTTGACGGAGTGAGGAGCTTATTCTACACTTCCTTAGGTTTTGTGTAGATAAACTGGTTCGATAAACTATTCTCTGACAACAGAAAATAGCGTTAAGTGAGTGTTCATTCAGATGGATTTAAAAAGCCATATCCGCGATATACCAGATTTCCCGTCACCCGGGATATTGTTTCGAGATATCACTCCCCTGATTGGAATGCCGGATGCATTCAAGTATGTAATAGACAATATAATGGACCATTACCCGTCGGATGAATTTGACTGCATAGTAGGAATAGAGTCCAGAGGCTTCTTACTGGGGGCCCCTATAGCGTATCTAATGCAGAAACCGCTAGTCTTGGTACGTAAACAAGGTAAACTGCCTTACGATACGATATCGGTTGAGTATTCGTTGGAATATGGTTCTAATATTATGGAGATACATGTAGGGGATATTGCAGAGGGCTCCCGCGTTCTGGTAGTCGATGATTTATTAGCTACTGGGGGAACTTTAAAGGCTGCTGCCGAACTTGTTGAAAAATGTGGAGCTACTGTAGTCGGTATGGGTTTGGTTATCGAGCTCAATGGTTTAGGCGGTAGAGGTCTGTTGGATAAGTACAACTTGTACTCGTTAGTACAATACTAATTGTTGATACCATCGTATCGAGATAACGTAGGTTTGGATATAGAAGACGGAGTAGTTGGAAAAGGAGGATCTAATGGCAGAGAAAGGTAAAATAGGTAATGTAGATCTTACGGCGGTTATAGATATGGTGCCTCCGGCACGGACTCCATCTGCAATGTTTCCGGATGTAGCAGATTCAGCCTGGGAATCTTATAAAGACACTTTGGAAGATGGGCAGTTGCAGTTGTATTACGGGGTTATTGTTCTGCAAATGGATGGAGCTACAATATTGGTAGACACGGGAATGGGACCTGGCCCTCATCCTGATAGGGGTAATTTAACCGGTAATCTATATGAATTGGTCAGCGACGTGCTGGCTCCTCCTGATAACACCACTAAT
>VFFT01000133.1 GCA_009392775.1 SAR202 cluster bacterium
AATGGAGTTTTGAGATTTTTACGATAGATAAATTACCTGAATATAAATCAGCAGTTAATGAAGAATTAAAGGAGTCATTTTCTGGCAGGGACGGTTTTCTGTATGATTTGTTACGGTATCATCTAGGTTGGACAGATCAATATGGTCAAACACAAGACGCTCTGGTAGATATTAGATTTCAGTCAATGTTAGCTCTTTGTGCCGCTGATCTGATGTCGGGTGATATAGAACCGGCGTTGCCTATAGCTGCAGCTGTGCAGCTAATCTGTGATTTTATGGACGTACACGGCGAAGTACAGGCGGGAAGAGTTGGCTCAGATGTGGAAAGACCTACTATATGGTGGATTTGGGGGCCTGCCCAGGCAATAAATGCTGGAGACGGTCTGCACGCACTCGCCAGATCAGCCATGATGAGACTATCAACGCGTAGCATAGAGCCATCAAAGATTCTAGAGTCAGTCCGATTATTGGATAACACATGTTTGACCTTATGTGAAGGTCAATACATAGATTTGACGTTTCAAGATCAAGTCATGATCAGATCGTCAGATTATGTGGAGATGGTTTCCAAAAAGTCAGGATCTTTGTCAGGCTGCTCAGCTAAATTGGGTGCGCTAGTGTCCGGTTCCAGTAGAGATGCTTGTGCGGCAATCGAAGAGTTTGGTATAAAACTAGGAATTGCATGGCAACTAAAACGGGATGTAGATGGGCTGTGGGGTGATCTAGGCAATGGTATAACGCCCGACAATTTATTAAATAAAAAAAAGACCTTGCCTCTGATACATGCGCTGGAAACAGGATCAACTGCAGTAAAGCGCGAGATAACAGGAATTTATATGAAACGAGTTCTGGAACCTTCAGATATATCGCGTGTTCTCGAACTACTTGATGAAGTAGATGCCAAGAGCAACGCGTTGCAGGTAATTGATGGTATTTTGGACGAGGCAGGGAAAAGTATGCTCTCGTGTGGGGTTGATAGTGCGAAAACCGATGAGCTAATTGACTGGGTAATAGGAAATAATTAGGAGAGCATTCCGTTTTTGGAATATTGCAGGAGTTATCTTTTCATATGCCAAAGAAAGCTTTAACTGATATAGATGTTAAAGGTAAAAAGGTTCTTGTCAGGGTGGATTTTAATGTTCCCATCGAACAAGGTGCGGCTGGTATAGCTTTATATGATCAGAGGTTAAGGTCGACGTTGCCGACTATAGAATATCTGCGTAACCAGTCTAGTATCGTCATATTGTGCTCTCACCTAGGTCGCCCAAAAGGTGAGGTGGATGAGGAGTTAAGACTTGCCCCAATCGGTGATAGATTGAGTCAGTTGCTGGGTTGCCCTGTAACGAGTTTATCCGACTGTGTTGGGCAAGACATCTCTACTCATATTAGTCACTTGGAAGCAGGAGATGTAGTTCTTCTAGAGAATCTGCGTTTTCATCCAGGGGAAGAAACTAACGACGAGGACTTTATTAAATCGTTAGCTAGTCTTGCTGATGTGTTCATAATGGATGCTTTTGCTGTGGCTCACAGAAGTCATGCTTCTGTTGTTGGTATAACTAAGCATTTGCCTTCTGCCATGGGGCTCTTGGTAAAGCAGGAAGTGGATTCAATGACCAAAGCTCTGGATCATCCAGACATACCAATGGCAGCACTCTTGGGAGGGGCCAAAGTTAGCGATAAAATTCTAGTTATAGAACATTTGCTTGATAGGCTAGACCACCTGATTATAGGTGGGGGTATGTCAGTCACTTTTCTCAATGCCTGTCAGAAGCCAACCGGAGCATCTAGGGTAGAGAGTGACCGTATAGAATTCGCTCAGTGGGTTATGGAGGAGGCTGGAAGAAGAGGAACTCAGGTGCATCTTCCAAAAGATTTAGTAGTAGCTAGTGAATTCAGTCCAACTCCATCGAAAGTCGATATAGTTGGACTTGATCAAGTTCCCGATGGTTGGTTCATTATGGATATTGGGCCTAGGTCCGCTGAAGCATTTGCTAATATTCTCGGAGAATGTAAAACGATCATCTGGAACGGCCCAATGGGCGTTTTTGAGATGGATAATTACAAGCGTGGTACCGTTACAATTGGAGAATCTATTGCTAATATGTCAGGAGTGACTACTGTGGTTGGAGGCGGGTCTACGGCAGAGGCTGTGGAATCAATGGGGATATCTGATAAATTGACACATGTGTCTACTGGCGGAGGGGCTTCACTTGAATTTCTCGAAGGTAAAGTGCTTCCAGGTATAGATGCTCTGCCAAATAAATAGAAATCATTCTAGCGGAAGGGATAGTGGGTTAAATATGATAGATCTGGAACTATTGCATGATTGTTATGTGAAAACTGGTAGCAAAATAATACTTTTGGTCGTAGATGGGTTAGGTGGCTTAGCGCACCCAAACACTGGGAAATCGGAACTTGAAACTGCTCATATACCGAATTTAGATGCGATGGCACAGGAAAGTGCCTGTGGTTTAACTACACCTGTAATGCCAGGAGTGTCTCCTGGTAGTGGCCCTGGTCACTTGGCGCTATTTGGGTATGACCCTCTCAAGTACCTCATTGGAAGAGGTGCTCTGGAGGCTCTGGGTATAGACGTAGAACTCTTGCCCGGAGACGTTGCTGCTCGCGGAAATTTCTGCACGGTCGATGGAGACGAAATGCTCGTAGATCGTAGGGCAGGGCGTATTCCCACAGATCTAAGTGCACCGTTGTGTAAACGGCTGGATCAAATCGCCATTGAAGGTGTTCAAGTCGATGTATTTCCTGTTCAAGACTACCGGTTTGTTTTACGGTTGAGAGGATCAGGTTTGTCTCAGGATGTCAGTGAGACAGACCCGCAGATCACTGGAGTAAAATCTCTCGAAGTGAAAGCTCTCTCGGATACTGCGGACAAAACAGCAGCTATAGTTAATGAGTTTGTTGATAAGGCTCGGGATGTCTTGAGGGAAGAAGAGCGGGGTAATATGGTATTACTCCGAGGATGGGCGCAACTTCCTCAGCTGCCCGCTATGGGTGATGTTTATAAGCTGAATCCAGCAGCAGTTGCAGCATATCCGATGTATAGAGGTCTGGCTACTGTGGCGCAGATGAATGTTATACCTACTGGGAAAACATTTTCTGACGAAGTTGACACTTTGCATCAGAATTATGAGGATTTTGATTTCTTCTTCATCCATTATAAACCTGCGGACGCTGCAGGTGAGGATGGTGATTTTGATGCAAAAGTTAAGACTTTAGAAGATCTGGATCAATTGATACCTAGGCTACGAGAACTAAATCCAGATGTATTTATGGTAGCTGGAGATCACTCTACTCCAGCTATTATGGCGGCACATAGTTGGCACCCAGTTCCTTTCATGCTTCACTCGGCTTTAACCAAGGGTGAGGGAGTATCAGGATTTAACGAGAAGGCATGTAACCTAGGGGCGATCGGGCGTATTCCAGCTACTAATATTATGCTACTGGCGTTATCACACTCCGGTAAACTTACAAAATTTGGACCTTAGGATGATTGCCTGACATGCGTAGGAGCATCGTAGTTGGCAACTGGAAAATGAATCTCACTCATCAAGAAGGGCTTGAGTTGGGTTCGCAGATAAAATCCTCCTGCGAAAATATAACGGATGTTCATCTCATATTGGCACCGCCTTTTACATCCTTGATTGGTATGAGGGATCTCCTGTCCGGTTCTCCGGTATCACTTGCCGCACAGAATATGTTCTACCATGATTCAGGTGCCTACACTGGCGAAATATCTCCAGTAATGCTTGCAGGTGTTTGCGAATATGTCCTGATAGGACATTCTGAAAGACGGGCGATGTTCCTGGAATGTAACGAGATAATCAATAAAAAGGTGCTCTCTGCTATGAATCATGGTATAGCGCCCATCCTTTGTGTTGGAGAGTCGTTGCAAGATAGAACGTCAGGGCATTCACTGAAAGCAGTCAAGTTACAGATGGAAGAATCTTTAAAGAACTTGAATAGTCTTGACGGGTTAATGGTCGCTTATGAACCTGTATGGGCGATTGGAACTGGTGAATCGGCCAGCCCCGAGATAATTGAAACTATGTCTTCTGAAGGTATTCGTACAACGTTAGTATCATTGTTCGGCAATGAGGGAAACGCTGTTCCAATCCTGTATGGTGGTAGTGTTAATTCTCAGAATGTCTCCTCTTTCCTCAATTGCGGTCAAGTTGATGGTGTCCTAGTCGGAGGAGCGAGTCTGGATCATGAACAATTTGTAGATATTGTTAAGCAATCCCGATCTTTGGCCTAGTGGGGTTATGATCATGGCCGATATGGTAGTTATTCTCGGGCCCACTGCTACAGGCAAGACGAAACTAGCGATAGAAATTGCCCTAGCTATTAATGGCGAGATCGTTAATGCCGATAGTCGACAGGTCTACCGATTTATGGATATTGGCACCGCTAAACCAACGCAGGACGAGTGCTCCAGAGCAACCCATCACCTCATTGATATTTTAAATCCGGATGAAATGTACAGTGTTGGACAATTCATATCCGACGCTCATACTACTATAAAGCAAATCAGAGAACGCGGCGCCGTTCCTATACTAGCCGGTGGGACAGGTCAATATATCTGGAGCTTGCTGGAAGGCTGGAGTGTTCCGGTTGTTCCCCCAAATGACGCGTTCCGAGCACAAAAAGAAGAGCAAGCCGCTAGGCATGGGTATCAACTCTTGTATGACGAGCTCCAGGAATTGGACGTGGAACGAGCTAGTCAAATAGACCCTCGTAATGTACGGAGAGTTATACGGGCTCTGGAAATTATTCATGTTGGAGGCATAAAACCATCAGAAGTTACGTCTAAAGGGGACGAGAATTATTCTCCTGTAATAATAGGTCTGACAATGAACAGATCTGATTTGTATGCCAAGATTGATCACAGAGTCGATGAAATGATGAATATGGGCCTGCTAGAGGAAGTTAGACGTCTGAAGGAAATGGGATACCACCCGGGCAAGGGAGCCTTGGATAGTCCTGGTTATCGTGAACTTGGCGATTATCTATCCGATTCCTTGTCTCTACAAGAAGCAGTTGAAAAGGCTAAATACCAAACACATAAGCTGGCCCGACGGCAATACACATGGTTTAAGAAGGACGACGCGCGGATACATTGGTTAGATAGTAGTCATTTGGACGTATCAACTAAAGCACACCGCTTGCTTTCTCAGACTTATCCACAAGCGTCACTATGATACAATTACGGTCCTCCCAGTTTATTTGTTCGGAGTGAATTCACCGTGAAATTTACGAAAATGCAAGGCGCCGGCAATGATTATTTGTATATTGACGCACGTCATATCGAGCAGGATTGGGAACGCCTAGCCATCGACATGAGTAACAGGCATTTTGGAGTGGGAAGTGATGGGATAATTCTGATCCAAAACTCCAGCATAGCTGATTTGAAAATGCGCATGTTCAACGCAGATGGCTCTGAAGGCGAAATGTGTGGCAATGGTATACGATGCTTCGCCAAATATTCTCTAGACAAGGGAATAATTCCCAATACTGAAGGCAACCTACAGGTTGAGACGTTAGCCGGCATACGGGATATTGTGCCCATAAGACAAGACGGAATCGTGATAGCAGCGCGAGTGTCTATGGGTAAACCAATATTTGCTCCTGATGATGTTCCCGTAGTTGTTGATATGGATTCTAAAAATCCTGTTATAAATTACCCTGT
>VFFT01000134.1 GCA_009392775.1 SAR202 cluster bacterium
GTGGCTCGTCCTCAGGCTCCGCGGCGGCCGTGGCCGCCGGTGAGGTGGATATCTCCTTTGGCGGCGACCAGGCCGGCTCCATTCGTATCCCGGCGGCTTACTCCGGTACTGTCGGACACAAGCCTACATTCGGCTTGGTGTCTCACTTCGGGATCAGCTTCGGCTCAGACCAGAGTATCGACTACACTGGTCCGTTGACTCGCACTGTGGAGGATGCGGCGGCTACACTCCAGGCTACTGCGGGTTACGACCCTTACGATCCGCGTCAAACGCGAGACATTCCCATCGGCATTGATACGCTTAGCCATTTGGCTGACGGTGTGTCCGGCCTTCGTATCGGTGTGCTAGAAGAAGGATTCGACGATGCCGAGGTCGAGGTGCGTGACCTGGTGATGGCGGCAGTGGATGTACTCGCTGAGGCAGGGGCTGACGTTTCCCGAGTGTCCGTTCCAGAGCACCACACGGTCAGAGCGGCCTACGCCGCGCTGACGGGAGAAGGGGCGCTTGCCGTTCTGAAAACTGGGTTCTTCGGTGCTTTCACTAGGACATACTACCCAGATTCTGTTATCAGCGCAGTTAACAAACTGTGGGATAATCAGGCCGATGTCCTAGCGCCTCGTAGCAAGCTGTCGCTCATAGCCGGCGAATTGGCCCGTCGTAATTACCATGGCCGTGCGTACGCCAAGGCTCAAAATGTGCGCCCCACATTTATCAAAGCCTACGACGCAGTATTATCTGACGTTGACGTGCTGGTTATGCCTACTTGTATTACGACGGCGCCTAAGAACCATACTCCAGGCACCTATCTCGAGGCTCTGGAGGCGAATCTTGCGGCAATCCACTCCACCGGCTCTCGAAACACAATGCCATTCAATTACACTGGCCACCCAGCGCTCGCTCTTCCTGTGGGCAAGTCGTCCGATGGTCTCCCAGTAAGCATGCAACTCGTTGGGCGTTTCCTAGACGACCCGCTCCTTATGAGGACCGCTTACACATACCAACAAGCGATCGACTGGGACAAGATCATTGGTGTAGCTTCTTGATCTGGCTACATTTTTAAGCATAAAACCGGTCCTAGATGGACCGGTTTTTGTTTTGAGTTAGTTTTATCTGCTACAAAACTCTTTTCATATTTTTCACGCTCAAAAAAGAAAAGACTCGACACTTATTTGAGACGGAGGGATTTTTGCATATGAAACTTATAACACTATTTCTGAGGTTTTGGTTCAACTATGCGTACGGCCCATATAGTTCCAATTGACAGTAGTAACAGTATAGCTGCTATCCAGTAGGCTAGTTCATAGTTTCCGTTTATGTCGAATAGCAATCCTGTTAACACTCCTCCCACTGCTGTTCCGAGGTTGCGTCCTGCTTGTACAGCACCCATAACAGACCCCAAGATATTGGACGGATAAACGTCTGCAGCTTTGGCGCCAATAAGTAATCCGCTTACACCATCACTTAAACCGGTCAGAGCTACGAATATTATTAACGCCCACATGTTAGCTCCTCCAGTAAACAGCAAGACTACCACTATCGCGGCAAACGTCATGCCTATCCCTATAGAGAAAACAACCTCTCTCCCGATCTTATCTGACAGTATCCCAAATGCTGGTCTTGCCCCTATTCCAAATAAGCCTGCAGCGCCAATGGCGGCAGCAGACTGCATTTCTCCATAGCCAGCCAGAACGAAGAACGCGATTATATGCAAGTTTGTCATTTGATTGGAAACAGCTGCCGTTCCTCGTGCTAATAACAACATCCAAACTGCTGGTTCCTTTAACGCGTTAAACTTGTAGGCATCGTTCGCTATGTCTTTTGATTGAACGGTTGTATCTACAGGCGATTGAGAGGTTTCAGCCTGGATAGGGATTGGGGACACGTTTTCAGGGTCAGGTAATTTCGCAACTGCATCGGGAGGTCGCTTTTGGAGTAGAAAGTTCAACGGTGCGGCCATTAGGAAAAATAAAATACCAAAAACTCTAAATCCCGCTCTCCAACCATAGTTATTTATGATGAATTGCAGCAACGGGGGTGTTATAGCTTGGCCTGCGGAAGTCCCAGAATCAGCAATTCCGAGAATAACTCCTTTCGATTTGGGGAACCATGGAGCTAATATGGCGATCGTTGAGAATGAGCCGATAGAAGTGTGACCCACTGCAGATATCAGGCTATAAAATATAAATAGCTGCCACAGATGGTTGACCATACTGCTGGCCCACCATCCGAACAGAATAACTATACCGGCTAAGAGAAACATGTATTTGGGACCGATAATATCGAGGATTTTCCCAAGTATAGGAGCAGCCAATCCACCGAAAACTCCGGCAGCGGAGAATATAGCAGCTGTCATGGCCGCGCTTCCGCCGAAGCCTTGCCTCAGAGCTGGGAGGAATACAGGTTGGCTTCTTGTGACGCCACCCTCTACAATTAAATTCCCGAAAGACAGCCCTAAAATTACCCAACCATAATTTCTATTAGGCTTTGTGATTTCCGGTTTTGTGCTTTCCGGTTGATCCATAGATTATTTGAAAGACCTTTCTTGATACTTTAGTTTAACCGTCACAGGCATGTATCTTCAAATCATAAGTAGTAAGACGACCAACGACATACTCGGATCTATGCTTGTCGGATGAATCAGTTGTCGTGAGTTTTACCTGGCAGTAATATATCGCTATCAATAAAAGTTTGTTGTGGAGGAAGGAGTAAAATGAGTGAATACGTGCCGAGTTCGAGAGATTGGGTAAGAGAACAGGTAGAATTATATGAATCGACCGGTGGTAAAGAAGGTACTACACTCAGGGATACTGGTCTACCAGTAATTATAGTGACTAATACTGGTAATAAAACAGGGTTTGTAAGAAAAACTCCTCTTATGAGAGCAGTAGACGGCTCTAATTATATTTTAGTAGCATCTCAAGGTGGAGCGCCTAAACATCCTGTTTGGTATTTTAACTTAAAGGCAAACAGGTCAGTAAAAATTCAGGACGGCTCGAATATTTATGATATGGAAGTGAAAGAGATAACTGATCCTGATGAGAAAATGCGGCTTTGGGACATAGCCGTAGAGGCATATCCTCCTTATAGTGAATATCAATCAAGAACCACTAGAGTAATACCAGTTTTCTTGGCAGAGCCGGTTGGCTGATTTTTTGTATTTTAGGAAACTATCACTAAGATGTATCGGAACTCTTGGCCGGATTAAACGCTGGCATGACATCTGATGCAAACCATTCAAGCTGGTCAAGTATGAGTTTGTGAGGAGTTCCGATGGGATGTGATACTGATATTCTTTCCAATCCGGGGTATCTGTTTTCGAGTTCTTTTAGAGTATCAATTATCATTTCTGGTGTTCCACATAGGAATCCGCCTGCGGCAACAGATTGTTCTATTGTTGGGAGACCAGCAGTGGGCGCAAGAGACGGATTAGACATAGCAGCAATCTTTTCATCTGATAAACTTCTTACAAGTCGCAATGGTGCAAACATCTTGAGGTTTTCCTCGAAATATTTTGAAGCCTGAGAGATCGCTTTTTCCTTGCTTGAAGCCATGAACATTTGGTAACTGATGCTCAAATTTTCACCAAGAATAGTATCGTTTCCACATTTGGACTGTGCTTGCTTAAAGGATTCAACGGCCGTGTCCATGGCACTACCGTAGCCTAGCCCGCCTGACATGAGCCCCTTGATGCCATTCCTAGCCATGAAATCCAAACCTCTTGTATTTCCACTTGAAATAGGTTGCCAACATTCCACTGGTAAATGTTTAGGTCTAGGAACAAGGGTGATCTCTTTAAGATTGTATCCCCTATATGGGATATTTGGAGGAATAGTATAGTTTGGGCCTATGTGAGAAAAGGATCTCTTATTAAAAGCTTTTAAAATTATCTCTACTTGCTCTTCAAACAGATCCCGATTGGCTGGTTGGTCTAATAATGGTGCCCCAAAAGTTTCCACTTCTCTCGTATGATACCCCCGTCCCACACCGAATATAATTCTACCTTTAGTGAGTATATCTGCAGTAGCGTAATCCTCGGCTAATCTAAGCGGATGCCACATCGGCGTTATATTGAAACCGCAGCCAAACTTAAGATTCTTGGTCAAATGGGCAAGATGAAGACTCAACATCAACACGTTTGGTATACATTCATATCCTTCTGTTTGAAAATGATGCTCGGCCATCCAAAATGTATCATAGCCAGATTTATCTAAAATTCGGGCTATAGCGAGAGCGTTGTCAAAAACACTTGAAAGGTGATCATCTGAAAAACTTCGGTCATTGACAGCAGTACCTGAGTAACCGACATTGTCCATGTCGACATGTCCTGCATATGAACTATCAAACTTAGTGATCATGATTAGCCTTGATTAGTGTATTCATCTGGCATTGTATATAGCTTTTAAGACACTGTAAAACCATGATCTAAATTATTTTGAGTGTGGCTACATCCGATTGTATTAGCTCTATAACCGCTATTTCACTACTTATTTACACTAATTATCAGTTTTGAGGCTATATGCTGGGGTGGGACTTGAACGCTATACTAGTCTTAATACAAACTACTGTGGTAAATGCTATCAATCCAATTCGGATCCGGAGGAATAAATTGACTTCACCGTTCAACACTAATGAAGAAATAGTACAGGCAGCTCGTCGAAATCTGGCACAAGGGCCTTGGGATTATCTGTCCGGAGGTACTGAATCTGAGACTACTATGCGAAGAAACAGGCTAGCTTTTGATCGAATCGCTTTTCGACCGAGAGTTCTGGTCGATGTCTCTACAATAGACAGGTCTTCTACGCTTCTTGGTCATAATCTAAGGATCCCAGTATTGCTGGCTCCGATCGGAGGACTGCAAAACTTCGATTCTAGAGCTGGTGTAGCTGTCTCCCAAGCTGCTGACGAGTTTGGAACACTGCATGTAGTGAGTTCCGCTACTCTGCCTACCTTGGAGGAAACAGCTGCGTCGACTGATCGGTCGAAGATATACCAACTGTATATCCGAGGTGATTGGGACTGGGTCAAAGCTATGATTGATAGAGTTAAACAATCGGGATACGAAGGACTGTGTATCACCGTAGATTCGGCCGTATATAGCCGGCGTGAGAGACCTTTGATCAGTCGATGGAATGTCGACGCCACTCGAGAGCCTCAAGATCGTAAATGGAGTGCTAATGTCACCTGGGAAACGATTGATCGGATCAAAGAATATTTCGGTGGGCCCTTTATGCTGAAAGGTATTACGACTGCTGAAGACGCTGCTATCGCTGTGGAACATGATGTTGATGTTATTTGGGTGTCGAATCACGGCGGTCGTCAACTAGATCATGGTTTAGGAACCATGGATATACTCCCAGAGGTAATGGCTGCGGTAGGTGATAAAGCCGAAGTAGTAATCGATGGTGGTGTTCTTCGAGGGACTGATGTTATCAAGGCTATAGCCCTTGGGGCCAAAGCCGTTGCCATTGGTAAGTT
>VFFT01000135.1 GCA_009392775.1 SAR202 cluster bacterium
TCAAAAACAGTTTTACTTATATACTCATCCACACAAATCTTAGGTTTATGTCCTAAATGAGGAGCTACTTTAGAACCTATTAAATCAACTACAGAATCAAGTTGCTGTTTTTTTATAAAAACAGTAGCTATATTTTTTAACTCATCAGCAGAATAATCTTTCCCAGACTGCTTTATTTTCTTAGTGTTTTCTTTTCGTAACTCCTTGTTAAGTGCTTGTGCACTAATTTTAGGAGCATCTCCGATAGATTTGATTACATCATTAGCTAATCTAGTAGCATGATATGTTCTAAATTTATGAGGAATTATATTTTCTTTACCGCTAGCGGCTTTTAAATAATCTCTAACGGTTCCAGCATCTGTATTGACTATCGTTTTTCCACGACCAAACCCGCCCTGTTTTTTTCTTTTAATAAGCTCTTTAGCTAGAAAAGGATCTTTGATAGGAGAGTTATTAACAACGCCATCCTTACCGGGGAAAACTAAACTCACGTTACCATTGGCATCTTGTTTCACATGCTTAGGTAAAAAATCTGTTATGCCGTATGTAGTGATAGCAGCTTTAGTATATTTAGTTTGATCTATCTTTTTACCTTTATTGGCTCCTCTAATGGCTACAGTCCAGATACGTCCTTTTGAATCCTTAGTAACCTTAGTACCCTTTTTCTTAAGGTCATTCATTGCTTTTTTAGTGGCTACAGCGTCGATCTTAAAACGACGACCTTCTTTGCCATCAAATGTAACCTTACTTTTACCACCACCGCCGCCAATACGTTTATATGTATGATCTATTAAAGCAATTGCGAAAGCTGACTCACGAACAGTCTTAGATGAAATTACTTCACCTTTTTTTGATCCAAAAATTCTAGTAACTGATTTTGGATTAGTAATATCATTACCTACACGCGTCATTAAATCAGAATAAACTTCAGATAAAGTATTTAATATATCTGCTTTTTTACCATCTTTAGTGTCCTTATAAAGTCTGTCTTTAACAGTCTTTTTTTGTAACTTATTTTTACCTGTTGCATTAAAAACCTTGTCATTGGCTTTTAAAAAAGTAGCTTGAGTAACAGCAGTAGCGGAAGTATTAAAACGTGTATCTTTCCTTAAGATCTTTCCTTCACTATCCTCTTTATCCGAAACCTCAATAAGCTGACCATCCATCGTAGTGGCATGAGTCATCTTTCCTTCTTTATTTACCTGTGCAATAGCTTCAGTAAAAACGGTTCCCTCGTTTGTACCATCACCTAAACCAGCAGCTTTTAACTGTGCTTTAATTATAGAAAGTTCTTTACTTGTAACCCTTCTATGAGTAGCAGTAAATGTCTGCCAATCCTCAAATACATCGTCACTAGCACTGTCAATCGGAGTAGATTCTGGTATGGCTGGTTGTGCGGCGGCACGCGCTTCTGCCATTTGAACTACAGATTTATCTCCTGAATAAGAAGCTATATCAGCTTCAGACACACCAGCGGCTCTTGCCATCGAAGCGTTCCATTTTCTACCGCCTCGCTCACCTTCCACAACCGGAACACCCGGAGGTGCGGGCTGATTGCTTGTGTAGTACCACTTTTCTTGTTTAACTAAAAGGTCAAACCTAGAAAAGAGTTCTCTGGAACGCAGAGCCTCTATACTTAAATATTCATCTATTTGTTGAATAATATTCATCTATTAATATCCAACCCCATTCTACGAGCATGCGATACATCAAATAAATCATCTAACAATTGGGATATTATTCCATGTTCTTCATTTTCTACGGAATTTTCTAAATATGCAATTAATGCGTCAGCAATTAAATCTCTGCCTTCAACAGAAAAAACATACTCTGACGCATTAATAGAGCGAGTCTTAGTAACGCTCTCTATAGCATAATCTTTAATTATCCCCATTAACCCTTCTTAGCTGCTTTAGCCCTGTTCGATGCCTTTTTAGCCTTTGGTTTCGCAGTAGCTTTTTTAGCTGTAGGCTTTTTAGCTTTAGCTTTAGGTTTAGCTTCTTCTTCTTTAAGTGTTCCATTAGGAAGAACTGTTTTAGTGGTAGCAGCCTTAGGAGTTTCCTTAACCTCAGCTTGACCACAAGTGCAGTTACCGCCACATGCACAATTATCATCTAAAAGAGAAATTGTTTCCTTACTTTCAGAAGATCCAAAACCTATAGCCTTTTTTATGGAATTAAAAATTCCCATGATACGTTCTCCTTTCCTTATCTTAATCTCATACTAAAATACTCTTTCCACGAGAATGGTTTTTCTACCTCGTATGGAATAGATTCAATTTCTTTTTTCAATTCTCTAACATTAAAATATCTTTTAACTGCGACAGCGGTAAGAGATGCAAGGACTGCCCCACCTACAATAGACTTAATTCTCATATAGCACCTCCCATATCTTTTATTAAATAGTTCTCACATGAAATCATTTCTACTAATCACCGTAGCTACCATATGTTCTCTTCTCACCAGAAGGAAGTAATCCTGCAGCATTTATCTGCTTTAGTACATCTGCAAAGCCTCCGTGGTCAGACATAATGGTACGCATTTCATTGTCTATAAGAGCTTGAGTAGTCTCTAACTCATCTATATCTTCCAGTATCTCATCCAGAGTTGTGTGCCTTATACTTCGTTCTTCATCAACTGAATCTTTTATCAGACCAAGAGATGTTTCTAATCCAGTAATAGATTGTTCAATATCTGACAGATCAACATCTTCCCTTTCAGATAATTTTGCTACTTCTTCTATTAGATTGTCTACCTCTGTCTGAAGAACAGCAACATCAACAGTTGCTTGGGACTCCTGCATAACAGCTACAGATGAGTCTAAATTAGAAACAGTAGAATCTAACTGTGCTACATACCAGATGATTCCAAAAGCTTGAGCAACTATTGCAATAACTATGCCGATAGATACCTTCATATTTTTAATATCCATACCACAATTCCTTTAATTATTCGTGACCGTGCAGTTCCCAAATATCTTTATCTAGTTGAGATATTTTGTCCGTTATCTCGTCAAATCGCCAACTTGCTGCTCCTCCAGAAGCATCCGAAGTAACAGCGTTTAAGTGATCTATTTGTACCCATAACTCTTCTAATCTTTCATCTATATCAGTATCGTTAGATTTTTTAGAATTTTCTTCTTTCGAAATGTCACTGAGTATGTTGCTATATTTATCAAGTCGAGAATCTAGCTCTTCAAGTAAGCGATAAAGTTCTAAATCTACAAACTCAGCATCATAGCCAGAAGACGCGGCAGGGGGAGGTAGGGCAGGAACAGAATAACCGTGAGTCTCTACGTAACCAAAGAATTCTGCAATTTCATCGAATCTTTCTTTTAGATGTTGTACCTCTATATAGATACCATCGTTAGCTTGGAGATTATCAAGTTCATCAACCTTCCAATCCATATCTTTTATTTCTTGTTTCCGATCATTTACTGACTCTTTTAGAAGCTGTATCTCAGTATAGAGTCCATCTAAATTAGCGGGCGGTTGAATATTATTAAACTCGCTATGGAAATGTGAGTCTGAACTTACAATGTCATACTCAGGATGGAAGTGTTGCTGTTGATCGTGGAAGTGTTCAGGTGCTTGGGGGTTATCAGCAATATTCTGTATTCTTTGTTCAAGGCTTTCGACTTTAGTTTGAAGCACAGCAACATTTATAGTAGTTGCTTGCTCTTTCATAACAGATACGGTTGAATCAAGATTAGATACTGTGGAATCAAGTTGAGCCACGTACCAAATAATTCCAAACGCTTGGGCAATAATTGCTATAACAATCCCAATGGAAACTTTACTATTCTTAAGATCCATCGCTCCCTCTACTAGCGATTAACTAATTTTCATCAATGCTTCATCTATTTTTGGTTTATTGTAGCCCACAACAACCTCATCACCGATTACTGATACTGGAGTACTTCTGTACCCCATTGATAACAACTCTCTCTGCGAATCCATATCAGTCGATACGTTATGTTCTGTAAAATCAAAACCACTTCGTGAAAGATACCCTTTCACCATATGACAAGGACCTCAACCATTTGAAGTAAATATTTTAATCATCGTTCCTCCTTATCCACATTTAGAATAGCCACATGCTCTACAAGACTCACAGCCTTCTGCCATGATGAGAGGTGACTGACATACCGGACATTCATCTACACTAGCCATAGCTGCCGCTGCACCTTCAGTAAAGGAATCTACTGACGGAGCAGAATCAACTGTAGGAGTATCAATCGCCTCACCAAGTACCTTAGAGATACCATCAGCGATAGATTGAACTAATACACCATTATCCCAAACTGGATTACTTTGTATTCCAGATAATTGATTAATGATCTCAGCAGTAGGAATTCGGTATTGCATAGCTAATGAAATTAATCTGCAGATAGCTTCAGTGTTAGCATGAGCAGTTCCACCAGCTTTACCTATAGTTGCAAATACTTCATACAGTTCTCCCATGTCATCACTATTCAAAGTGACATACATAGTCCCCTGACCAGTATTCATCTTAGTGGTAGTACCTTGTAAGTTACGTGGACGATTCGCTATACCTTCTGAAGGAATAGGAGAGTCAGAAACTGTCTTTTGGTTAGTAGCTACAAGAACCTCATCTCTGCGACTACCTTGTCTATAAACAGTAATGCCCTTACAGTCACCGCCCCATGCTTGCATGTAAGCATTATATACATCTTCTTGTGTAGCACTATTAGCTAGGTTAATAGTTTTAGAAATACCACTATCAACATACTTCTGCCACACAATTTGCATGTTTACATGAGCTTCTGGAGAGATAGTTTCGGAAGTTTTATACAAACTTGCCAACTTATCGTCCAAAAGATCGCTAATGTCGCCACCATTGTCTAAATATGCATCCAAATTGTCATGATTTAACGCATCTCTTAGACCTTTAACCGTATAAAACAACTCAACATTCGCCATTGCAGCAGACATATTGTGTTTTTTGAAGGATAAAGAGAAATGTGGCTCAATTCCTGACGATGTATCGGCAATCATGCTAATAGTTCCAGTAGGAGCGATAGATAATCGCCATGCGTTACGCATATTCTTCCATTCACCGCCATTCTTCTCATTAAGAGGAGATTCATCGAAGGCAGGGAAGTCTCCACGCTCTTTTCCTAGTGAACTACTGTAGTTATCAGCAGTTGTTTTAAGAACTGCTCCTATTTTATCTGCTATAGATAAAGCTTCAGTAGAATCGTATGGAATTTCCATACTAACCAAGCAATCAGCCAATCCCATCACACCAAGACCGATCTTACGAGTCTGTGCATTAACAGTCTGAGTCTTTTTAGTTGGATGGTGGTTAACACTAATGACGTTATCAAGTAAACGTGTGCAAGTTTCTATAATTTCTTTGAATCTATCGAAATCAAATTCCTTACGCTCATTAACAAAGTTACCTAAATTAATACTTCCTAAGTTACAAGACTCTCCTGAAAGCAAAGGCTGCTCACCACAAGGGTTAGTAGCATTTATCTGACCAAGTTGGGGTGTTGTGTTATCTCTATTAATACGATCTAACCAAACCATTCCCGGTTCACCGTTTCTCCAAGCACCTTTAGTAATATCGTTGAACAAACCACGAGCACTTATATAAGAATCATCTTTTGGAGAATCATAAGAATTCTTATCTAATGGATAAGTTAAATGGAGATACTTATCATCCCTAACAGCTTTCATGAAGTTACTATCAGCCCCAACACTAATGTTGAAGTTCTTGATCTTGCCTTCTTCGGTTTTACAAGTAATAAATTTCTTTATATCGGGATGATACACAGACATGATTGCCATATGAGCGCCGTCTCTCTTACCGCCCTGAGTAATCATCGTGCCAACCTGACTAAGCGTCTCTAAGACAGCGATAGGACCACATGCCTTACCTTGAGTAGTTTTTATTGGAGTTCCTTCGGGACGAAGATCACTGAGACTAAATCCGATTCCCCCGCCGAACTTCTCGATCATCGCTTGATCATGTGCAGTCATCATAATGGAAGACATAGAGTCATCTATATCCATAACATAACAAGCAGAAAGGGTTCCTTGACCAGTTCCTGCATTCATTAAGGTAGGACTATTAGGAATAAAATCTAGATCCCACATAACATTGAAAAATCGATCTGCCCATCTAGCTTGATCTGCTTTCTTTTCAGCACCAGCTAGAGAATTTGATACACGTTTAAACATTTCTATAGGCGTTTCAATCGGTGAGCCATCTTCACCTTTCTGAAGATACCTCTGTTCCAATGTGAATAATGCGTTATCGGTGAGATTTCCTGTGTCCTTAATTACCATTATGAGTCCTCCGTTTTTATACTATTACCGACACGTAAATCTCCCCACTTCGCAATACATAATGCATCTATTGAGTCTTGGCTTAATTTGGAAAGCTTACTGTCAAATATTTTTAATGCCATTTTCTTTATCTTTTCTTTATCTGCACGCCCATCACCTATAACATCTTTCTTCCAAGTACTGACGTTAACACCAAAAAAATCGATGTTATGGTGAATACAAACTACTTTGCACATAGCCTGTACATGCACCAATCTAATAACTGCAGCCCTGTTCTGAACATACGGAATGTCTTCTATGAAGACAGTATCTTCCGTTGTAATATTTTCTGCTACATAACCAAAAAACTCATGATATAGCTGCTCGAGACGAGTCTCCCAAGAGCGAGATTTTGATCGAAATTCTACCACAGAATAGTCACCCATAGACAACTTTGCTATGGCTATTTTTGTAGTAGATATATCTATTCCGTAAACGCTCATGGTCGTACTCTTTCCTGTCCTCTTCGAGTGACAATCCTACTGATAGTCTCAAATTGTTGATCATACATATAGTATCGACCTCGCAAAATCTTTAACTGACCTTGCTTAACGGCGATCCTCATTTTTAATGTCTGAAGTGAAGGATCATCGTTCAAAACCTTACCTTTGATACTATCCTTCAAAAGGCGTTTAGTAGAGGTTTCTTCTAACTCCGCACCTTGTGTTTGGAGCATCACATCAAATCCTTCTGACAATACAGAAAGCTCTGCTTCTAGCTGACCCACACGGTATGAAGTGTAGCTTTTCCAACCACCTAAAAATAACAACCACCTATCAATATCCGCATCTGGTAATAGTTCTGCTTCTCCGGGGAATGCATATGATTCCCCATTACTGTCAGGAGGATCTGCAGGAGGAAAAAACTCATCCTTTAAATTCCTGTCCGTACCGTAAGTTCTAATTTGTTCTGACCTATCCGTAACCTTTCCTGTATCCATATTAAATCCCTTCTACAAAATGTTCCCTTTCGCATAATTGCTGAAAATTACACCAATCATGGTTTTCTTTAGGACGATAGGGAACCTTGTCACCTTCATCTATATATTTTTTTATTTTCCTTAATTTATTTAATGTCGTATCTAATAACCCTTGATCTCGCTCTACTGGATAAATTAAATAATCTTGAGTGTTCTTATTGATATAAAAAATTAATCCTTCTTCTAAATCGGTCATCATGGAATATAAATTCCATTGAATAAGGTGTTCCGCACGAGGAAGATACTTCAAAGCATACTTACTCTTAGGATTAGCCATAGACTTAATCTCAAGAAGAAGATGCTTTCCATCTGAAGGTCGCTCTAAAATCCCATCATAGTGACCCACAATAGGCGGATCATTCCAAGTGACCTCTTCTTCAGAAGAGACAAGAACCCCAGTTCCTTTTAACTTTTCTTCCAACCACTCATGATAAACCGTTCCTACCATCATCCTACGTAAATTATTTGCAGGAATCGCATCTTGGGTATATCCCATCATGTAATACCAAATAGCACGAGGACACCAATGAGCACTAGAAGGAGAAAAATAATCCCGCTTCTTAGGAGGTCTTACTGTAGTTTGATCATACTTATCTAATTCCTGCTCCAACCAAGCCGCAGGATTCATTTGATTTGTTACTTCACTAATTTTAGGCATCTATCTTTTTTTCCACTATCTTCCAAAATTCTTTTAAAAACTCTTCTTTATACGAAACCTTGATAACTTTCAAAGGAATTCGCCATGTCTCAATCCCTTGTGAGGCAAGAATCTCATCACGTTTTTTATCTCTCTTAGAGAGATGTAACGGACCATCTATCTCGATAGCCAAATTTAAATCAGGGACATATACGTCCACTACATATGGAGGAAAATCTTCCTGAGGATTAGCCCCTATACCAGTATCTCGAACCCAATTAAGAACCATAAGTTCTTGTGGGGTATCCTTCTTACTTAATTCCCCTCTAGGCATTAATCAATGCGTTTCATTGTAGGGTTATTGGTATCCCAACTACTTGGGTCAGGGCTGCCCGCCCTATTCGTAAGCCCACCTCGTTGCAAAGCGTTACCTAACATAAGGTCTACGTCCTCACCATCGCTTAGATTCGCTAAAAGACTTTGAGGATTCTCCTCTAACTCTTCAACACCTACTCCCGCATTAGATATATCTGTTGTATCTACCGGATCGTTAACTGCTGCCTTAGGTCTGCGACCACGCTTCTTTTTAGGCTTCATTCTCTTAGACGGCTCTTTACCAAGCTCTTCTGAGATGATAGAAGTCATCTGCACAAAAAGTTTTCGGTAAGACTCCCTCATCCTATTAGAGAAATCGTCAGCAAGAACCTCCGCAAGTTCGGGATCTTGGGTGTACACACTCTCTAATAAAGATACAAAAGAAGTCAGTTGTCTTCCTATATCATCACCTAATTCAGCTACACTTCTATTACCTTGCGTCATAATTCCTTCTCCACTTCTAACTTAACCTTACCTAACAAATCATCTTCTTCTTTAAGAAGATTTATAAAATTCTCTCGTCCTACCGCCGATGTTTCTCCAAAAGAATACTTCGGACCTGACCTCGTAATAATTCCGACATCGATAGCTACGCTGAATAACTCAGCTATTTCATCTGCTTGCCCCGAATAATAGAATGGTACAGAACAAGTCAAATTAGGCATATGGGTTTTATTTTTTTCTGTACGAGCATCGATATTAAATCCCTCATCCCTAATGGTTTCTCCTCTTTTTACTCGTACCATAATTCTACTAAAGAACTCTTGCCCTTTACCGCCGGGTAATGCGTCTCTAACGATGTATCCACCGATACCCGCACGTATTTGATTAATCAAAATAACCGAGGTCTTTTTATTTACAGGAGGTAACTTCCTAAATAACTTATTCATTAATCGAGCATGAACTCCCATAAACTGATCATCCATACCGCCTGCCGCTTCTGCAGTAGGTAATAGAGCAGCAATAGAATCTAATACCACTAAATCAACCTCTGCCTCACACAATGCCAAAAGAATATCTAAGGCTATCTCTCCTGTATCAGGACGCGACACAACTAAGTTCTCAACGTCTACGCCGATAAGTTCAGCCCACACAGGATCATACGAATACTCTGCATCAATAAATCCACAAGACATTCCTTGTGATTGAGCATACGCAATAGCCCTCTGTGCTAAATATGTCTTACCGCTACTTTGATATCCGAATAACTCAACGACTGACTGCCTAGGAAGACCGCCACCAAGCATTTGATCAAAGGCAGGCATTCCAGTAGAAATGCGATCCATATGAAGAGACTCTGCATTACCAAACGTTATATTTGTTTTTAAACTTTTATTGATGGAAGCTAATATGCGTTCCATATCTTTATTAGACTTCAACTAAATCTCCCCAACTCTTTTCACTATGTAAAACATCTACTGACATCGGCATACTAAATGAGAAATTTTCCATTATCTTATGAATTTGTGGTATCTGACTCTCATCGATATCATCAAATAACATCTGATCATGAACAGTATTTCTAATCTTTCCGCCATTTTCCTTTAAATATTTATGTGCTCGGTACAGACTAATCTTCATACAATCACCTGCTGTACCTTGAACAACATAATTAACAGCCACATAAGGACGTTCTCTATCCACACGTAGTCTACGACCAAACAAAGTCTTTACCTCACCATCCTTCTCACCTTTAGAAATAGTGTTATCAACATATCTCTTTATCTCTGGATATGCTTTCCAGAAATTAGCAAGAAATCCTTTAGCTGCAGGAACGGAACTTTCTAAATTCTTAGCTAGAGTTCCCGGTCCGATGCAATAGATAACCCCGAAGTTAACTCTTTTACCCATCGACCTTTGTTTATCAGTCACCTTGTCGAAAGGAATATTAAACATATTCGCAGCAGTCATACGGTGAAGATCAGTATTGTTATTAAATCCATCAATCATGCTTCTTTGCTTAGAAACATGAGCCATAATTCGTAATTCCATCTGACTGTAGTCCATATCATAAAAATGATTATCAGGAATAAAAATTCCTCTCATTCGATCATCTTTAGGAATATTCTGAAGGTTAGGCTCAGAGGAGCTTAATCTACCTGTAACAGTCCCACACGCATTCCATCTAGGATGTATGCGACCATTTTGTTGTTTCTTTAAAAACGGTTCTAAATAAGTTCCAACTAATTTATCCAACCCACGCCACTTCAATACAAGGCTAACTACCTTACTACCAATAGGATGATTTATATTCTCTAAATCTTCTTTAGCTGTAGAAGGTCTTCCAGATGCAGTAGTCTTTGCTACAGGAACACCAAGCCGACCATATAGATAATCCCCTAACTTCTGAGAACTACTAATCTCTAAAGGCTTACCTACTATCTCGAATATCTCATCCTCAATAGATCGTTTCTCTAAGATCATATCTCTACGAAGATTGTCAGTTCTCTCAATATCTAAACGAATTCCTTCTTTTTCCATCCCATAAATAATGGGAATTAAATTCATTTCAAGATTAAAAAGCTGTGAATTGTTTTCTCTAACTGTAGGAACAAAAAGTTCTGCTAATGTTTTAGTTAAAACAACATCATTTGTAGCGTAATCATCCATCATATTAGAAGGTATACGAGAGTAATCCTTAATACGATACTGTCTTTTATAGTCATCTATAACGTCTTCGTGATAAGAAGCTACCGGACCAAATACAGCCTCACCCCAATCTTTTAAAGAGTGGCTCATTCTATTGTGATATAGATGTGCCACACGCATGGTATCTATAATCTTTTTAGGAGGTTCTACCCCATAAGACTCTCTAATCATATGCATATCAAACTCAGCGTTGTGATATACGAAAGTCTTATCACTCTCAAAAATAGCTTGTAGTAAGCGAGTAATATTATCTAAACCGTCTCTATCATTACGAAGAAACACACATTGTTGATCCCATGCAATAGCTACGCCAAATGCTCTAGCACCTGCGTCCCAAGACAGCCCTGTAGTTTCTGTATCTACTGCAACATACTCATCCTTACTTTGAAGAATAGCTTGTCTTATTACATCGATATCAGTTTGCGATTTTGTGTAAGAGGGTAATTGTCGAACCATCTGTTGTCATCCATAACATGCCAGTTTTTTGTTGTCTAACTTCTATATCAACACCAAGAGGTGCGAGACATTGTATTAATAGGTTTGAAGATAATGTCACATCATCAAACTCGGAGATATCTTTGGCAGTTTCTAAATATATGTCGCTCTCCATACGACTATCAGCAAAATTAATATTAATCGATCCATCTACGCTACCAAGAGTAATCAGATCGCCATTACTTATATTATCCCCTAAACGAATAGAGTCCATAAAATCTTTTTTATCACATCTGAATAATAATTCACCCTGCGACTTAACTAATGGTTGAACTTGTGCATGGGGAAAAGACCCATTAAATGATGTAGTTAATGCTTTTGCACCATAATCGGTATCTATAATCACATGACCTTTTTCATTTAATCCGACCCTAGTGCCAGTACTTGAGAATATCTTTGATAAAGGCTCAACACACGAATCAGGCAACATGACATCTAAGTCAAAAGAATAAGCAGAATCTAATTCAAACTCTTTATAAAAGAGCCTAGTGCCATCAGTAGCCATAATATACACACCAGAATCGCTTTTATTGAAATAAACACAAGTCAAATTTACTTGATGTTCTGATTTCGCAATAAACTTACGAGCCACTAAGAATGAATTAAAAAAATCTGATGGTACTTCTACTAAATCTCCGTCAGGTTCTTGAGGTATGGAATCAGTAAATGCATCCATAAACTGTAACCTAACGTTAGAACGACCACCTTTTACCGTAATAGACTTCTCATTCATCTTTAAATCAATAGTATCTGCAGATAATCGAGATACCACGTTATGGAAATCGTCTCCATTTACAGCAAAAAACTTCTCTTCTACCTCACCACCAAGAGAAACGCTCTCCCATACGGAGAGATATCCTTCCTGATAAAGGTTTAAAGTGTCGCCTTTAAATATGCCGACTAAGGGATCTGGTGTACTCCGTTTGACGCTCTGACGTAAGTTCGCCAGAGCATCTTCGAGAGCAGGTCTTGCTACTTCTACCAATCGTCGTCATCCTCATCGTCTTCGGTACTCGCAACTGGAGCATCCTCGACAGTAGTAGTGTCTGTAGATTCAACAAGGGCTGACTCCGCAACAGGAGCAGATGTAGCCATACCGTCCATTCGAGTTTTTAACTCATCTATCTTTTTTCTTAGCTCAATAATGACTTCTTCTTTCTCTATAACTTCTGAAGTTTCAACAATCTGTATCATCGCCTGTTCAACCTCAGAATAGGTATAGTGGATACCCTGTAGAGCCATCTTTACCTGATTCTCTACGCCTTCGGTATTGTAATTACCATCTGCGTCCTGAGTCTCGATATCAGATATAGCCAGTTCGGGACGGAAAAAGTTATAACCGCCACCAGTTGCCATCTTTAATGTCATCCCTAATGTGATATTTATTTTCGCCATCTTTAAAATTCCTCCTCGAAGTTAGCCATTTTCTCAAAAGCATCGTCTTCGACTTCTTGTTCTTTCTTCTTAGCGGCAGACTCAAGCACAGGGAAATCAATCTCTGTAATCTTTTGGGCGCTAATATCAATCATGGGAGGAAAATCTGCTGTAATAACAGCTAGCTGTTCATCAAAGTTAGGAACCTTGATATCACTTGCTACCAACTTATAACGAACCTGACCCTCTCTAAAAGAACGTCTATATTCATAGACCTTATCTAAGATAGTGCCGCGACGTTTAAAATCATCGGATAAGTCCGTCCAAGTTCCGGGTGAGAGTTCAAGAACCTGCGGTTGCAGCTTCGTCTCACGGAAATAAACTTGACGACCTACTTCTACGGACTTCCAATCTTGAGTCCATTCTCTCTGTTCCTTAATATCAGGATTAGACTCGAGATGATAAGTACCATAATGCATGACGTAATATCTAAATCTATTACGTAACTGCGGACGTCCATTCTCATCATTGAGGTCAGGATTGGCACAATGTACACAAGGCTCCTCAAACACCCGACCTTCTACATTGTTAGCAGAGGCATCACTACAAAACTCATACGATGTAAAAGTCTTACCTGATGCGGACACGGATGGAACAGAATGGAATAAAGTCTTATCACCATCATCACAATCTTGCAAAAACTTAATTACTGCAAACTCTTCGTTATGTCTCAGTCGTACATGGTTTCGCCACAAACTCTTTGAATCAGAGAACTGTGTCGTTGTGTTCCTTGCACTACCTTGATCATCACTTACAAATAAATCACCAATTCGTGGCATCTTACAAACTCCTTCAAAACTTACAAATTTATTTTACACTAAAAGTATAGTGTATGTTATCTACGTTTGTCAAATTATATCCCAGACAACGATTCAAGATTTTGTCTAAGGGCAGCCATTTTAAAAAAACTATGAGTTCTCATATTCCTAAATGTCTTCACATCACCAAAATCTTTATGTCCGTCTGGTGCAAAGGTATAAGAGATATGAAAACCGTACTTCATCAAAAGCTTTGTATTACGGTCTGCAATCCTTACACCACTAGAGTCACGATCAGGACAAAGAATTAGATTCCTATTTAAACGACCTAATAACTTAATCTGACCGGGACTAATCGCCCCACCTAAAGTTGCTACGACATTCCTAACTCCTTTTGAATATGCGTTAAGAACATCAAATACACCCTCAACTACAATAATTCCATCACTAGTTGGCTCTACAAGATCGAAAGGAAACAAAAGACCATCTCGATCTAAATTCACACTATTTAAATATTTAGGATTAGTTTTAATATTTCTTCTGACATAACCCTTTAATTCTTTATTCATATAAAGAGGAACGACAATCGCATCAAATGGGCGATGATATTTAATCTGAAACTCTTCTACCGTCTCATTTGATATACCTCTAGATGCCAGATATCCATTATCTGTAGCAAGAGGCAATGCCTCGACCTCAATCTCATCCTTCTTTGGTTCGGGTTCCTCATATCTAAGAGCCATAGGAAACATGGCTACATATCTAGTAAATAAATCTTGGTCAGGCTTAATAGCTTTTAAAAAGCCATCCATCCCATTAGAACCTTTTACACATCCACCAAAACAATGATATTTACCAGTTCTATAATTCACCGCTAATGACGCATTGTTGTCATCATGAAGAGGGCAATACATCATTAACTCACCGTTACGAGTCTCACGAAGTACTTTTAATCCTGCCTCTTTCTCTAAAAAATCTCTAACTTCCATTAGTTGGGAACCTCGACAATATCTGAATACAACCAAACGTCACTATCCCAAGAAAAGACAGTATAAAAAATGCCGATGTCCATGTTCCTATCAACGGATATAAAGTGTTCATCCACATCCCTAAAATAACAAATCCCCAAATTACTACCGCTCCTAAACTAATCAATATCGTCAAAAGAAAAAGCCGCAAGATTAGTACTAGCTGTATCCCCAATAATGCCTTTATCAGCGTCAAACTGTATCGAAAAGGTTTCAGAAATAGGTTCACCGTTCCTACGAAGAGGAACACCGATTTCTCTAGCCAGAGGGGATATGTCAGACTGACCCAACGCCAAGAGGTAATCAAGCCCTCTGTTAACCCCATAACCATGTGCCACATCGGTATGAGAAGGTACTCCTTCAGCTTTTGCACCTTCCCGATTTGTTTGGTGAGTGATAACCACCAAGCAGTTATTCTGAACTGCCACATTTTTAAGACTATAGACATTTGCTTCTGCTCCTTCCCAAATTGATCTAGCATGGGAAGGCAACGACATTTGATAAATCCCATCTACAACAAGCAAATCAGGTTTAGTTTGAGTCGCTATTGCAGATATTTCCTCGGCTGATATAAGCCCAACATTCCCTGCCGAGTTAATTATTTGCCAATCTTTCCTATCTTGTCCTTGCCATTCCTTTAAAAAATTCTCATATGCGTCCTCATTCGGACCCGCCTGACCTATTTCAATCGCATTATACGAAAGATCATGACCTAATAACCGCCCCAAAATCACATCCGATCTAATCTCTAACTCTTCTAGAGATAATTCCGGTGACACAATAACTATCTTCTTACCCTCAAAATAATTCGCAGCAGCTAGTTTTAAAGCTAAATACGATTTTCCTACCTTCGTATCAGCCAAAATCATTACAATCTGTCCTTTTTTAAAGGAAACTCCCTTTGAATCTAATGGAGAGACACCTGTTGCGAAAACACTTTGGTTCTGTGCGGTATCTCTTCTTTGACGATAAGCCTCTAATCTATTCACAGGATCACGCGCATCCAACACCGTTTGATGTTGGTCCTCAGCTTGTACTAAATTTTGTAATCTTGATATTAAAAACGGTACTGCTTCCCGAGGAGTCTCCTCTAATACTTTTTGAGCAGTATAAAAATATGAATTTGCTTGAGAAGTTAAATGTATATCAAAGTATTTTTCCGATATATAGGAAAATTCTTGTCCGGGGGCTAAATCAAACTCAGGAAACTCTCCCTTAAATAACTCAGCATTAGGAGATTCCCCATACTGTGTAATGTAATCCCAGAGAAATTCCGCAATTTGCGGATAATAGGGAAACTTAGTTCGATCAATATTATATTTTCTTCCTAAATCGACCAGATGTTCCGGTGTTTTTAGGGATGAGAGTAGTAGCCTCTCAGCCGTTTCAGGTTCCATTTGCAGCGCCTATTTATAAAATTGTTGGTACATTCACCGTTTGACGATGAACTCCGGTGTACCATCAATCAATGGGATAATAATCCTAACTATACAGATTAATAAGAACGTTTGTCAAGTACTAATAGTGGCTATTTAATCCACCAGCATTGGAAGATGAATTATACACAACAATATAGTTTATTACAGCACCATTAATAGTAGTTCCACCAGAATCTCTAACTGTTAGAGTAACAGTTGTAGTGCTGGTAGATGAGATCGTAAAAGGCGTAATATGAACAAATCCAGCACTTTCTGATGTAGCCATAATTCTAGGATTGGCAGTCAGCGCAGGCAAAGTAACTGTTGCCTCGCCGACAGAATTACAAGTTACTCTACCACTAAGTCCAACAAACACCTCTGATTGAAGTTTAGGGGTATCAGTATCCCACTCATCATAAGTATCAGCGCTATTAAAAATACCTCTATGCGCTAAATATAATCCTCGTCCTTCATTAGCGGTGTCAGAATCTCTTAAATAAAGCGTAGCTTCTCCATCGTTAGGATGGAAGTTAGGAGTAGAACCTGTATTGCCAGTTACTTTATCTCTTCCTATAAATGTTATTCCCGCACCACCAGAAGCATCCCCAGTATCATCCGCACGTAATCCCTGCATATCAATACGAAGCAAATCTTTATCTACAGTTTCACGAGTAGGGAAGTTCTCATACATCTTCCACGAAAGACGGAAATCATCAGGAAATGTTTGAGTATGAGTTCCTGCAATAAGACCGGGACTAGGAACATCAATTGAATTTGCAAGATTAGTAGGACTCATCTCCATACGTACCGAAGGACGACTAGGACCTTCAGGTAAGAAATCCAATGCCTTTTCAACCGCTTTATCAATAGGCTGAAAAACCGCGTTAGCTGTTTCTCTAAGGTGAGAAGATAGGTCACGAAGAAGTTGTTTTTCCGCATCACCCGGCTCAGACACAGCAGAAAGATCCCTAAATAAGGTTAATTCAACACCGCCATCAACAGCGCCAGTAATAATTGAGTAGACCATCCACGATTCATTCACAATTCCTGCGTTATAAAGAGATACATTTGCTAAATCTCCTGCCCGCAAAACCTTCGGCATACCGTTTCCATTAAGAAACACAGGAAAACCATCGATTTTAATAGTAGCTTCCCTAATTGAAGTAGGTAGTAAAACACCATCTGTACCAGCATGCCCTCCAGAAAGATCGGCTGCTATAGCAAAAGTAGTGTCAGTTATTTTCTGTATTGTTCTATACCCATCTATAGATGGAACAGAATTTGTACCAGTTATTCGAACCGAATCACCAGTCTGTAAATTATGAGGCTCAGCTATATACGCATATCCTAATGTATGTGTTGGAGTAGTACCCGCACCAATCCCATCTAACTGTATAGAACTACCTTCATTAGAAACCCTTGAAACAGTGCTTAATACATTATTAACCGCGGAATGCGGGGTTGCTACTAATCTAACTTTATCTCCTACAGCTAAATCCGTATTAGCCATAGGATGAACTATAGAACCAATAGCGTCCAAACTATTATCTAACACAGTTGTCGTGTCTGGATCAGGTGCGGTATTTAATACACTCATTTGGTGGGCTAATGCATAAGTGCCAGTTAAAATTGAATCTGAAGTTTGTACATAAAATTGTTTTTGTCCGGTAACCACTATTTTATGAACGTAGTTATAACTCATCGGATTATCGGCAGAAAAAGAACCAATACCATGAAAACGCGGAGCCGTATTAGCGACGTCCGTAATTAAAACCCTATCCCCTGTATTTAAGTTATGAGCAGTTCCAGTAGTTATATAAGTACGATTAAATATGTAGACCTCTAAGTTATCTGCATGAGAAGTAGACGTTGTTCCATTAGCATTCCGTTCAACAATTAAAACGGTAGAACTGGGGATACCCGTAATTAACATCTGTTCTGCGCCTACCAAAATAACATTACCGACAATAAAATCAGCCGTTGAATCAACAGTAATGCTACCAACAGAGTTATTAATAGCACCGTCAAGCGCGGTAGTGTTAGTGCTATTCTCCGCAGAGTTGCCAGTAATCTCTAATCCTTTATTCTCAAATAATGTCACATTCATAGGATTATTATTATCAGTATATGTTAAATACTTATAAGTTCCGCCCGTAGTTATTACAGAAGGTCGAGCAGCAGTAATATCTAATATATCTATAGGAGATTTAGCCCCTAACTGCTCCAACGAAGCTTTAGCCCTCTGCATACATTGAATGTCATTAACTAGGGAAGTGTCATCGATAACTTTTTCTTTAACTACACGAAACTTACGAATACTATCTTCGTCCCTAGCTGTAGCATAAGCTCCAGCAATACCACGAACTGTAACAACATTTACAAAATCAATTGCATTATCTTTTAACTCATAAGACGTTACTCGAACATTACTACCTTCATTTTGTGTAATTTCTCTATCATCAAGGTTTATCCCATAAGTAAGAAGATTAGTTGCGTGACGTTTGTCATCAGAACCTGAAATAGTATTTGTTTCTAAATCAGGATTCCAAACATAAGGACCGCCCCAAACACGAGACAAAGAAATAGCACTTGCTGCCGCTGTCGTAAATCTATATCTAACAAAATAATATTGATTACCGAATGTCTTATTTAAATGCTGTTTTTGATAACCGTCAGCTTGTGTAGAGGGATCTGTAATACCTGCTTTACAAGATTTCCACATACCAAAACCGGGAACAAAGAAATCTATTTCATGATCGCTATCTACAGAATATCCTTTAAATCCTCCAGATAAATCATTTACATCAAGAGCAGCCCAGTTAGGACTTAATCCAGTATTATCAGCCCGATAATACTCCCACACTCCTACCCCTAGACCACCATCAGCAAACACAGAAGTTAAAGAATCTATTCTCAACTGAGTAAAAGGCGAATGCCAACCAAAATAGATCGCGTCTCCAGCCGCACTAGGAATTGTTGCAGGATCAGTAGTTATATATCCTTGGTTGGCGGTTCCAGTACTAGATATATCTATATTTACTGTAAAAATTCTAGGAGAGAGAACCTCTTTGACATGAGTTGTAGTATTTAAACTACTGATAGATGTTCCAACTATCGTAATAGTCTGACCTTCTTCTAAGTTATGTGGATTCTCAGTAAAGATTCTTCCAGCATCTGCTGCCTCACATGCAGCAATGGCTGTATAAGATCGAACCGTACCAGTATCAGTAAGAGCAGAAGTAACATTTACAAATGTTCCATCCTCTTGTCTGTATTTAAATTCATTTGAATTCACTACCTCGTTAACCCTATACACATTACTTGTGGGAGGAGAACTACTAGTTCCAGTAAATATAACTACATCATTAGGTCTAAATTCATGTGCCTTATCAGTACGAATAGTACCCGGTTGCCCTATACCTGAAGAAGCAATAGTAAGTGCTTGAGTATCAACAGAATCAGAAGATACATCAGGAGTAATATCTTTAAACTTAGTGAAATGAACCAAATGTCTGTCAGCAGAAGACCAACCCGATACAAAAAACTTATTTATTACAAATGTAGTAGAAGAAGGAACACGGTCTACTTTCCAAATACCATCATTATGATCACTGTCGGTTCTTGAGTTGACATCAGACTCTAAATACACATTTGGGGTTATTTGAACCATATCACCGACTGAAAGTCCGTGAGCTATAGGATAACCCACAGAGTATCCTGTAGTGAATTCTGTGTAACCAAGAGAAGCTTGTGAAGAATAAATAAAAACTGAACTTTGATAAACACTTGAACCACTAGAGTGTGCCGCTGCAGTAGTACCGTTAACCCCTCTAACACAAGTCATCGGATTACCGTCATCTGTTATAAATATTTCTTCACTATCTATCTTGATAGTCATACCGGGATCGATATTACTATTATTAGCCATAGTAAGAGTTGTTTGGCTAGAGTTCATCGCCGCATTAATAGTAGTATTTGAAGAAGCAAACCCACCAGAAGCATCATACGTATAAACAGCATCTAAATCTTCATTAGCAGCAGAACCTCTAGGCGAAACAGTTCTATTAGCAGCCCAAGGCTCCTTACCTCTGTCAAAATATTTAAACCTAGCGTTAGTAGCTGTTCTTACATGCCTTAACTGCATTGGAGTTCTTGGTGTCCCACTAATACGAATACGCATCCAATACAAACTTTTGGTATTAGGAGGGCGAGAAACTCTTTTCATCTGTAAAGTGTCATTAGCAGAAAAAGATAGTCCTGTTCTGCCGCAATCAAATGTAAATGTATACCGATCTGTAACAGTTTTTACTCTATAAACACCATCCAAATCATTACCGTCAGCATTGGTAAAAATAATGTAATCGCCCACCGCACAATGATGTGCAGTAGTAAATGTCATAGCTATATCGGTTGTGCTACCAACATAAGCGGTAGTACTAGCATACATTTGTGCGGTATTAGCATTATTATGGGTAGCACGAGCACCAGTACCCATAGAATGTGAAGAATAAGGTCCAATTAATGAAGATCGCGTACTCCAAGTATTACTATTTGACATTTGGTATGCCAAATCATATTCTGCAACGCCTAACTCACGAGGCGGATTAACCGGAGGAAGTATTCGATCAGGATTTAAATTAGTATCTTTTAAAGCTTGATTATTTCTAGGCTTATCCGTATTAAATCTAATTTCGTTATACCAATTAATAACCCCTTCAGTAGCGTGTCCTCCATCAAAACGCCATCTAGTGGGTCCAAAAGGACTAGCAGGATACCAAGTGCCATCATAACCAACACTTGAACGAGCGGCCCAAGATATATCATTGTAATTAGCATTTTGAACCTGAAGAGTTCTCCACGCAGTAGTACCATCTATACGACCATCAGTATTAGCACCCCAATAATTTCTGGGAAAAGTATCTAAAACATCAAACTTCATAGAAACATTACCGTAGTCAGGAATGCCTGTGATCAGACTACCCAGAGTACCAGCCGCAGTATTATTCACAGCTACACTAAATGTCGTAGTAGATATAACAGTTACCTGCCGATAGCCATCTACAGTAGTACCACTATTACTACCTGTAATCACAACATAATCACCTGTTGCAAGACCATGCTCCTGTGAAGTTGTAATAACGGCAGGATTAGCTTGTGTTATAGAAGTAATTTGAATCAACTTTCCTTGTTGAGTACTTAACTCAAGACCATTAAAAGGTTCCTCACTCCCTAAATAAAGCATTTGAGAATTATCAACTAAAGCACCAGCCGTATTTGATTCATTACTCCAAAGTAGTATCGAACCAGACCCAGAGTTACCACCAGTTGTATTAAGTGATCTCCATAACCCACCTGTCATATCATGATTACTTTCACTAAATAACGAAACTGAAACTGTAGCGCCATTGCTATGAGTAGCAGCAGTTGTTCCGCCAAAACCGCGAGTAACAGTAAGAGTATTACTGCTAATTCCTGTAATTAACATATCTTCAGAATCAACAGTAATGACATCATCCAAAGCAAAAGAGGCTGCAGCCGTCACATCAATACCAGTCTCAGAGGCATCTAAAGCCTCTGCAAGAGTGGTTGAGTCTATGTTAGAAGAATATCTCCAAACCTCATCAAATGGTTTTGGATCTTCTGCACGAAAATCTCTAAATGTTTCAGGTAGGGTATACAAAGATACTGTAGCTAGCTGAGCAGGAATAGTGCCATTAACCGCATCGCCGTATGATAAGGCTGCAGCAGTTGTTCCGTTGTAACCTCTAGTAACATTTAACTGAGTAGTCCCGCTAATAGAAGTTATAAACATATCCTCGTCGCGTGATGTAATAACCTGCCCATCAGAAAAATCAAGGGCATTATCAATAGTTGTATGGTTAGCGTGAGGGTGTCTTTCTACATCAATAGCAGTATTAGAAGCAGAGTATCCACTAACATTATTTACATAACCATAACTGTCAGACTTTCTTACAAAACATCTAACCCAATATTTATAAGTTCCTCTGCCTTCACCTATATTCATGGAAGGAATAGCAGAACTAGTTACATCATCAGTACGTACTGACCCTCC
Organism: SAR202 cluster bacterium; assembly: GCA_009392775.1. The sequence continues at coordinate 22,202 of VFFT01000135.1, forward strand.
TACCTCAAGAATAGTTTCCGTAGCGGATGCACCAGATTTCTCAGTGACATCTATGGCTCCTGAATTATAGGGATGAGGTGTGGTTGTCCATAACTCACTCGAATTATCATAGTTCCCAAAGGTATCAATGCCACCATTAGTACCTTTATAGTAATCCCATAAATTAACTGTATAAGGACTAAGAACTTCTACATAGTTCAACCCGTTTAAAAATCCAGCCTCTCCTACCTCACCACCGGGATACTTATTCTTAATACGAATAGAATGACCAGTAAATTTATATTTTCCACTACCTGTATTAAATCCTCCTCCGTTATAAACGGTCAAAGTAGAATCGGTGGTAGTTCCAGTAGTAGATGCAGATTGATGACCAAAACGGAAACTCCAAAGCCCATTTGAATTCCCGCTATTATCCTGAACCCATAAACCCTGATGCACGGTCCCATCAAACTGCAGACCTGTACCTTGGTTGTATGTTCTATCACCATTAGTAGTAGAATTATATTTGTCAGAGACTGGTTTGCTATACAGCCAAGCAGTATAAAGCCAATCACCGGGAGCAGTACCCATGGTTATAGAAGGCTCATTTCCATTTGTTGAATATTGATAATTTGCGGCACGATTGTCTGTACCTATATCAGGAGCCGTACTCGTATCAACACCACTAAACAAAGAAGCCTGAATATTATGACCATGATAATTTCCTATACCCCCACCACCATTGCCCGGATAAACACTAATGGTTTTTAATCCAGATTCAGGATTCATGACATAAAAAGATTTTATGGCACTTCTTGTTTGAGACGGAACCCAATCAGCCCCACTATTATAAGATTGACCCCAATCCAATATATGGTTGTTATTGTGATGAGAATTATAACCACCTACAACAGTCATCTGAGAAACATTCGTCACAGTATTACTAGAAGGATCGTAATCACCAAGATAGGCATACCCATTACTCCCTGACTCAAAAGACTGGGCGGGAATACCATAAACCTTAACAAATTCCATTATAGACACTATCAACATAGTGTCTGTTCTACCTTCAGGAATCAAAATTTCTAAATCTAATCTTCCATGAGTATAGTTATATCCCACAGCACCAGAGTGGTTTGTCCAACCCGGATCAGCATGAGGACCATACGATCTAAATGCCCCTTCCCATCCAGTAAAATTAGTGCCTCTTAATTTATCTCCATTACGTAAACCATGAGGTTTAGGATTACCTGTTGGATAAGGACCATCATAAGTAGTTAATTGAGCAGTATTAGGTGGTATTCTAAAATGATCAAACTTACTGGAAGCGAAAGGAGTTTTCCAAGCTTTCCATTTAGCATTATCAGTGTGAACTCCGGTAGTAACCGCCCCATCCCCTCCTTGCGAAGTATTTCCATCACTATAAGAATGCATATCCACAGATTGTGCTAAATCTCTCTTAGCCCAATCCGCCATACCCTGCTTATGACCGCCAATAACTTTACTATTATCAGCATGAGCATTACTTGACTCGTTAGCAGTACCCGGATAATTTCTGTAAACGGTAAGTGTATTACCATTAATAGAGATTATCCGCATAGTTTCTGTAGTAGTGTCAGCCGCACCTACTTGAATAAGCCCACCTACGGATAAATTAGCAGAAGAATCTACAACTATATCTTCAATAGAAAAAGGAACAGTATTTACACTCAAGGCTCCGTCTAACTGAGTACTTACAGCAGTTGGAGTATTTTTTCCTGCGACAGTATTAGTCATACTAGTGTCGCTTATTAACGAAGACCAGTACGCACGACCAGTAACAGTTTCTGTATCTCGAGAATCTGCCTTGAATTTAGTGTCATAATCAGGAACAAATCTAGTCCAATGTTTACCATCCCAATACTGCCACTCTAATTCATCATAATTAGATTCATGAATCTTTCCGCCACTCTGTCTGAAGGTATACTCTATTCCGTCAAACTTAGAGTTTGATCCAAAATACATAATGTCATTTTGTTGGGTAGCGTCTACAGTAGAAGGAAAAGCAGCTTCTTTATCAGGCGTACCTGTAGTAGTACCGTAAACAGATTTGGCATTAACTACATGCCTAGGCGTAGAAAAAACTTCCGTACCATCGGCTATACCACCAGTATGATCTACCCAATAAGTAGAAGGAAATCTCTTACTATCAGCTAAATAAGCATCACTTGCAGGATCAACAGGAGTATCAGTGTAATAAAAAACCTGTAAATCTTGTTGAGCATCTTCAGTAGATACCTGAGACAAAGCCTCTAAAACCGTCGTAGCTCCTCGATAATTATAATTAGAAGCAGAACGATCACTAGGATTAATACCATACATTCCACGAATAGAATAGGTTTTAGTAATAGATTCTAAATAATTTCCAGTATCTTGTAACATCCTAGGAAGAAGAGTTCTATCCATATCCTGACCGATTTCTGGCTCTTCTGATTCTTCTTCTACTAACTTCGACAAAAGTCCATTTCTAGAAGCGGCGGTATATTTACCATCGCCACTCTCTGCCAAAATAACTCTATCTGATAATTCTCCTAGATAATCCCTACATGTAAGAATAAGCTTACTGTCCTGAAAACTAGGCGTAATAGAAATAATTCTTCCTAAAAAGGCGGTTATTCCAAATGCATCTAAAATCCGCACACGCTGCATAACACTATAAATACGTTCTTTATTATTAAGTGGATTATTTATAGAAACTTGAGCAATACGGCTTCTATTACCCAGACTATCTACCATAGTCCAATATTCCATACTTGGCTCAGTAGTCCAAGCCTCAGATATGGTGTGGTCTAATCGAGAAAGGTGTGAATACTGAAACATCTACTAACTCTCATCAGATTGATCGTCTGGGTGTGTAAATCTCCAAGCCTCAGACTCTCTTCTAAAAACTGCTTCATTCTTAACTATGTCAAATGTGAAACTATATTCCCATATATCGGGGCTACCTTCTTTTATATTAAAAGATAAATTTTTAATCAGCCCTCTATAACGCCGTCGTCCTTTATAATTAGGCTGATAATCCCACACCTCATTAACATGCTCAAATTCATCACTATTTACTTGATATGAATTACCCCTCATATCATCATGAGGCTCATCACCATATCTCCACATATCTATTGATTTACAATCAACATAATTATTGCCATTATTTTCAATAATAATTCTTTCCCCTGCTCCGCTATTCTCCTCCATAGGATAATGCCTAAGTGCCTTACCTTGATCACCATACTGATTTTCCGTATACATTGGTCCTATAGTAAGAGCAATAAAACGATTAGGATTGGTATATGTATTATCTTCAGCATTATCTCCCGTAGGGCGAGTAGCATGCCATTGACTACGTGCCATATCCATTAATTGTTGACGTCTAATCCATCTTTCTCCATTAGGTTGCTGTGCAGGACCATTCGGACTATCGTCCAAAACCCCTTTAATCTGTATAGTTTCACGCATAGCACCCAAATCTATAGCTAAATTATTAAGTTGTGCTACCTCTACTACTGAATTTGCAGCAGCTTCTGTACCATATCCGGGTAATGTACTAACAGCAGTAATAGTTTCCCAACTATGAGTAAGGCTTTGTACATTTAAAGTGTATTCATAACCATACGTATAAACATTACTAGCGCTTGTTCCGACAGAACCTCCCCACCTTAAACCTCTTTGATGAGCTTCAGTAGGCTGAAGACTCCCATATGTAACACTGGCATGCGACCCATTACTACTAGAAGCCGAAGCACGATCTCCCGGTTTATTTGGATACATAAGTTTTTCTATCGTAGTGGTAGTATCAAAACTTCCTTGAATAATCGCATCATGAACAGAATCTTGGAAATGATTAGGATAAGTAGGTAAAGCATCAGCGTTAATTGGATTGGTAGTGCTAGAGCTAACACTCATATTACTACCTGAATGATAACGAAGATCAACAGAAGTTAAATTCGAAGCGCCTCCTCTATAACTAGGATTGGGAATTCCAGTAAGCCGAACTCTATTTTTTGTATAAGTTAGCGAATTATTCCCGCCTCCAAAACCACCAGAACCTATCGCAACAGTAGAAGCTTGTATATGACCATATTGATCAAATACTCGAGGATCACAATCCCATGCAAAATAAGTTGAGTTTCCCCAACCAGAGTTCGATACTTTGGGCCACCACCCCTCATGCTCATCATGGGCTGAATAATCTCCAGAAGTAGCCTCGGTTCTGTAATACTTATCGCCGTTAATACCTACTCTTCCTGTTCTATAATGACCAATAAAATCAGACTTTTCACTAGATCGTTGTCCAACACTTCCCTTAAGAGTATAAGGAGCCTGAGAACCGCTCGGCTGAGAAATGGCGTTATCTAGCCACGAAGCAGGACCATTATGAAAATTATGATCCCATGCGGGAGCTAATAATATTTTTAAAAATGTTTGTTGTTGTAGTGTCATTACTCGATCACATTTGGAGGTGGAGCTTTATTTCCTGAATCTGCTTTAGCCTCTCCCTCTGCTTGTTGGGCATCATATAAACCTGAGATAGATCGCTTTTCGTTAGAAATGATCTCAAAATCCATAGACCATTGCCAATAATCAGGACGTCCAGACTCCATAGTAAATGAAAGATTTTTTATTATGCCTCTGTATATTCGATACGCACCATCAGGTTCAGTCCACCCTTCTTTACCAACGCCGCCAGAAACATCAGTATCATCACCTGCATCATAACTATCATATCCACGATTAAAAATAGTTAAACAAGGATACGATCTGGGATTTGTTGGACCTGCAAATAGCCCTCCCCATTTATTCATAGCCCCCTGTATTTTTCCTAAGGTTCCTTCCGCCTCACTATCTGGTATAGGTGGAGCATTACGAATTTTTAAATATTGAGTTCTAGCAATAGTTAAAAGATTTTGTCTTCTAGGATTATTTGGAGTAATAGGACCATTATCTATAAGCACTCCACTGAGTTTAATACTCTCTCTTTTAAACCCCGGATTAAAAGAAAAATTATCTAACTGCTCTGGTTGCCCGGACTTACCGCTTTCTCCCCAATCAATACCCATTAAAGGAGTAACGGATGATTGGTCATTAACAGCTTGTTGAATAGAATTACAACGCAAAGCAAAAGCAGTAGTAGTAGGACGTCTATCTACAAGCCCAAGAGGATCAGAGTCACTTTCATTTCCTCGCAATTGAGTAACACTAACATCACCCGGACCATAACCACTAGTTATCCATTCGGATCTAGAGAAATCTCTGTGTAAATTCCCCGATGCCACACTATTTAACTGCTTGTGACCAAACGCATGTACGGTGTCCCAACGAAGAGATTTTGCCATTTCCGTACCATCTTTATTAAGAGTGCCAGAAAGCATAGACCAAGAATCATTTGTAATAAGCTGTACTACAGCATCATGTGTCTTAACATCGCGTGTTGTGGTGTAATCTGGCTCTGCCATCCAATCTGGAGCCACATTCTTAAGAGTTTGCCATATACCTAAACCTAACTCTCCATTATCATATAAAATTCTATTTGCAGAATAAGTGTGAGGAAGTCCATACATTTTTCTGGTGTCATCATCAGCTAAGGCAGTACCGCTTGTTTCATTGTCCTGAGTCATAACAGCATCACTAGCTGCCTGAATGGTAATAGTTATCCCACTATCATTAAACTGTGTCATTAGTTACACCGAACCAAAGAAAGCGGCATCTTCTAAACTAGCCATTCGATTTAATCTAGATAATAACTCTGATGTATTTTCTGTTGTATAAACAATTACTTGCATTGGACGATTAACGGTAGGAGCAAAAACACCGCCTCCTCCTGCACCAGCCAAAGAATGACCACCGCTTGAAATCATATTTCCTGCAGTAGCTGCAGCCCAATTAGTACCCAGATGAGCAGGAAGTACTACCTCACCGCCGTGCATTATAGTAGGAACAGGCGCACCTACCGGACCGGGAATCATACCGCCCATCTGCCGTCCGGGCCAGCCCCAACTCGAAGCCTTACTCGCAAGCCAACCGCCCCCGGATATAATGCCGCTTCCTGCGCCCTGAAGTGTGTTAGTTATTGGATTATCCATAACGCTGTTCCAACCACCTTCACCCCATCCCTCATCCATACCCCTCCTACTGTCACCCTTTCTAGTAGTAGCAGTCTGGTCATCCTCCCCAGCTAGCCAATCCCAACCCTTTTTTATAGTCTTTGCAGCGGTTATCTGTGGGCCTATTATAGGAAGCTTCTCTAATATATTTATACCCGTATCTACCGCTGGCGATTCTACTATTTTTTCCATAGTACCTCTGTGGTCTGGATGTGTATCGGGAAGCCAAGGACCATGATCATCTGGATGACTACCGTATGTAGCACCATTACCGCCACCTAAGCCAAGCCCGCCATAAATATCATCGTAAGTAAATATAGGAGGATGTGATGGGGTTTGGTCCAGCAGGTCTACCCCATAGTACCCATCTGACGATATAAATTCGTCTGCATCTCCATAATTAAAATTTGGATCTTTACCTGATCCTGCTACATCCGACCAACTACCAGAAGACGACGGAGCATCACAATCTAGACCAAATTTCTTAAGAACAGCTTTGTTATCTACGCCCTTTATATTTGGTAGCACAGAAAGAACAGCATCACATAAACCGCTTTTTACCCAGTCTTTAACTTTACCGTATATCTCCGCTAAAGCCTTTCCCCAATCTCCGTACCAAGACGTACCATCATTCTCACTTATACCGGGGACCGTGGGAGGTTCTTCATCCTCCCCAAAAGGCCAAAGCCATCCCCAAACTTTTTCTGCCCATTCCTTGGTTTTACCCCATACAGCAGCCATAGTAGCTCCCCAATCGGGCCACCAAGACTTACTATCTTCATCTGTTATACCATCAACTTCTGGATCTAAATACGTCTCTTCTTCAGAATCTGGGTCTTTCTTAAGAGGATTAAGCCAACCAAAAACCTTTCCAGCCCACTCTTTAGCTTTATTCCAAGCTAATTTCATCCCATTCCAAACACCTTTAAACAAGTCTCCAATTTTTGACAAAAGTCCGGGTTCTTCCCCTTTACTTTTATCTAAATTTTCTTCAGCAGCAGTCTGCATTCCTGTATAAACGCGACCCACACTACTTATTGTGTCGGGTACGATGCTTCCGCCAAGCATGTCGTAATACCATCGTTCAAGATTACGTCTAGTACTAATAGATATCTTGTCTGTAGTTGCGGTAACTTTTTTCTGAATAGAGGAAAAACTGTTTGCAGCATCCCCCATTCCTCCCAAAATGGTCTGGAATATACCTCCTAAACCACCACCAGAACCTCCAGCACCACTCAACGGTATAACTGCCTCAGGACCTGCCTCACCAATAAGAGCATTAGTAGGTTGAGTTACAACACCACCTTTAGCCATACCTACCCTGTCTCTTCCAAGCGCCATCCCAATTTTCATAGGAATAGACATGTGGGGGGGAAGCAAATTTATAGGATTTTTACGATCTCCTCCACCCACAGAACCACCTACAATGCTAAGTAACTTCGCAAGACCTGCCATAGCTTTTGCTATATTTGGTCCATTTCTAGCGAGCCAATCCCCAACTTCAGTAGCTTTTTTAGTGCCTTCTCGCAGCCACCACTGAAGAAATCTCATCATATGGGGAATCAGCGGCATAAGAGCCATATCTATCATCATAGAAGTCATTTGAAAAAATGTTTTTGACATAGTTCCAAATATCTTGCTCATGCCAAGTAATTGTTTAGCTATACCGACAATGGCTGTAACTCCAGTTGCAACACCAGCAATTGGCCCACCAGCAGCAAAAGCCTTTCCAACGCTCATCATTGTTCTAGCCATAGGAGCCTGACTAGCTAACCCACCTAATGCACCTGCTTGAACATTACGTTTAGCAATTGCCTGAGCACGCATACGATTTAAATGAGCTTGACCTGTTGTACCGGAGCCGGGTACTGGAGGAATTGTTTCAAGAGGACTGCCCAATCCACCAACGGCAGCGCCAACCTGACGCCCACCTTCGTGGATCATCCTCATTACTGCATTTATCTCTAATGCCATTAAATTACTCCGTCAACTAACGTGGAAAATTATAAGAAGTTCCTGAAGGACGTTGTCTTACACCTCTTCTAGGAGGAGACGGAGGTTGGGGCGGTCCATATACTTGTTGAGGCGGCTTATCGTCCCCAGCTAAGAATTTCTGCCCAATGAGAAATCTATACAATATCTGACGATCACTCATCGTATTTATTTCGTCTAAGGTATATCCAATCTGCCTTAGAACTATCTCCATCGTAAGTCTTATGCTTAGAACATCTTCCCCAGCATCTATTCTTTTTTTATTTCCTCAGTCTCCTGAGATGTCTCTACTGGGTTTGGAACTATAGAAATAAGCTGTTCACCAATTCTTCTGTCTAACTTAGCCAGAGTTGTTTCAGTTATAGGTCTAATAGGAGTATCCACTAACATTAAAGAAAGTGCTTTAACATAATATTTATTTACGCTAAATTTAAATTCCCCGTTATCCCATTCCTGAGCTTGGTCAACACAAGCATTTTTATCGCCCCAATTAAGATCTTTGTAAGTAAAGACCCACTTCTGACCCTTAAAAATAATTTCAAGAGTCTTAGTTTCCTCCGACGCAAAAAGAGATCCCGAATCTGTTCCAACTGGAAAATCTTCTACAATCGTTTCCGTTTCCTGTACCATGTCCTCTGAACCCTCCTGATCCTTTACCTGTTGTGTGGCTTCCGGGTTTTTCCTCGGTCTGCCCCTTTTCCTTCCTGTACCTTTACCTTCCTGTACCATGTCCTCTCCTTATTTCATAAACTACTCACCAGTATAATCTGACTGGCTATTTATGCTTATCTGATTAGGCATATAACCTAATAATCCAGCGGCTATACCGCTACTACTAGCTACTACCTTTTTAATAATCCTGTTGCCAGAATCATCATATTCAGGAGTCACTACTTCAAAAATATATTGACGTAGATCAGCCAATGTAGGAGCTAGTTCTTGAATAGCATCATACTTTGGCTTAGCCGACTTCGATTTACGTTTCGGAGTCGCAGAAACTTCTTCTACTGTTTCTTCATTATTCTCATTTACCATAACTAATTCCTACTAAACTGGAGCAGTATTATCATAAAGCTCTATAGATATAGAAGAAGCAAATCCATCTATATCCATTGCTTGATGAATTTGTGGAGGACCAGCTATATCCATACTAGCTGATCTCATAATTAAACCGGGAGTACTGGTAGTAGGATCGCCTCCTCCAGCAGGGAGGCTAAAGACCATCCTATCTACACCATTCGATCCATCTGAAGCATCTGTAGTTCTCTCTAAAGAGATCTGTATACCTATACCTGTCATAACAGGATCATCTCTCATGTCTGCACCTGAAGTACTATTAGCAAAATCTCCACCTTGGTTCAAAACATACTGGAGAAGTTGAGCATCTACAGGATTGCCGTCAGCAAGAGTATTATCAGAAGTAGCATCTACATCCAATGATCCGCTAAAGCTGATATTACGACGACCTTCAAGTATTTCCGAAATAACCTGTCTGTTAGCTCCAGAAGTGCCCTCATCATTCTGTCTTATGTAATACCTAGGATCTAAACCATTGTCTATAGATATATTAAAAGATCGGAATCTGGCAAATGACACCCCGCGTAACGTTAGAGTTGCTTCAGAGAAAAAATATGGCTGCTCAAGAACTCTTGTATCCGCTACAGGAGCAGGTTCTAATGTCTGAGTAGTAGGTCTTGTTTTAGCAACAGTGTCCCAATTTGCCTCTGTATATTTATCGGCATACTTCATAACAGCTTCTGCTGCTCGTGTAGATGTGACACCATCCTCTTGACCTATGTTATGTCGCATATCTTTTCCGACAAAACTGGTAGTGTATGTAACAGGCTCACCTTCCGAAAAAGCGAAGGCTAATGAACCAACTTTATTACCAAAATAAGTAGTAGAAAAACTACTACCATCGTCTGCGTTAAATTTAGCTGCTAACGTAAACGAATGCTGAGTCAGAGCCTCTCTAATAAAGACCCTGTTTCCTCCAGCAGCATTATTATTTTTATCTATAAATCTAAACTGGGCATCTTCCCCAGAATTTAGAGGGTTATTTGATGCAGTTGTATCATTAACGATAGGTTGACCAGTAGTCAAAGCTGCACGCTCAATATTATAAATACCGTATTCAGTGGAAGCACCACCTACAGGTTTTTTTCCATTCCACCCCGGAACACTTAAATCCCTGTCTTTCCAAACATAAAATGTATTACTAGATCCATCTTCCACACCTATATAAGCCCAAGTATCTCTAGCTATATTTAAGGTAGCGCCCGGATAAGGAGCTATTATTATTATGTTTCTTGGAATGGATTGCCCCGTTGCTACGACACCGTCAGCGCCATTTTCAATATTGGTAGCGGCGACATAAGCATCTATATCAGCAGGAGCGGAAGTTTCGGCGTTGCCAACCTTGTTATAAGTAGTAGTAATAGTGGCACTAGCTGCACCTGAATTAAAAGTAGTTGCATGTGCAGCAAGATTATGTCTATTAAAAGCTACCCCTAAACCTACTTCTAACATATATCTACTAGAGTTATGGCAAAGCATAACTCCGCTAACCGTACCTTCCATAGTCTGGGGTCCACGAATCGGGAATAACATGTTACGGCTATCAACACCGATACCCATGTATTGCTGGAACTCATATCTAGGATTAGGAAGAGTTATTCCACCTGCAACAAGTCCCCACTGCCGCATCAACTTGCCCTTAGTACGACTTGTCGTCTGACCTAATTCAGTAAAATTAGGTAGAGTAGCATATGAATCTTCTATACCCCAAGCTACATCTGTTAATTCAGTTCTAAATCTACTAGTAACCATGTGCTACCTCATTTATTAAATAAACGAATTAAAAGGCTATGCATTATCAAAAGCCTCTTCTATAATTTGCTCTAATATCTCATCAGGTATTGTTTCACTTGTAATGTATTCTCCGTCAGGAAGTCTAAAAACTCGTTTATCAATATATTCACGTTGATGTCCAGCTACAGCACTACCCATTCTATTATAATCTCGGACATCTAATACCTGAGTTCCTGTTATTTTACCTGATTCCACATGAATATCAATAGAAACCTCCTCACCACCAGCCCCGACATAGTAAGTAACAGATACTTCTGTACCATCTAGTGACTGATCGCCCATATCATAGCTAGCGAGAGCTTCCTCTATCAACGATCTTATCCCCTCAGTTATCTGAGGTGCGATCTCACCCGCTATTTTTGAATTTATATCTTGTGCCATCTTAAGATAATTTGCTTACAGCCTCTCCATGTGACCTGTATTGAGCTTTTAAAGTTCCCTGAAAGTACTGAAAATTATTAGTATTCTCTCTAAAAGATTTATATTCCAACATCTGAAACTCAGTTGTCGCTAAATCAATATGATCTATATCAAAAGTTCTACCTGTAGCTAAATTAGTAAACGCTATCTCATCTATTAATGTAGGGTCCCATGTACCTGCGGAAGCGTTAGCAGTATTAGTTAAATTAACAGAATAAAGATTCCAATCCGTACTAGTCACATTCACATTCCAAGTACGATATAACCCTGAACGATTACTAGCGTCCCGTAAAGTGACGCCTATAGTATCTGAACCTGAATCTATTTTAGCATAAAATGTTATTTTCTTTAGACGTTGAGGATATGGACGTAGCTCCCAATCCGTTGTTCCGTGCATATATGTAGGAAATCCTCTATAAATATCCCCATTACCACCACTTACAACCACTCTCATAGCATTAGTGCCGTACTTTCTAGTGTCAGTTCTAAGCGTTAAAGTAGCATTTGCAGCCGAAGACCATGTCGAATTTAATGCAGTACTGTCCGAATATCCCTCAAAACCATCCAAAAGTATGTCAGTTGGAGTGAATTGTTTCGAAAAAATGATCCTTCTAACCTCATCTATCATGTCGTAGAAGCGTTGTCGGGACGTAAAAACGTTAAATTCAGCAGAAATATCGGCATATAAAGCACGATGTTGGTATGCAATTGTTATGTATTCTTCTCTAAAACCATCTAATTGGAAAAGAATAGTGTCCCCCATATTACGAGCATCTACTCTCTGATATTGAGGTAATGGTTTCTCTGCAATCATAGGTTTAGGAATGTTTCCATTACGAGTATCCCAATAAGATTCCACAATATTAGCTAATAACTGTGAAGGAAGCGCCGCTGGAGTATAAGCAAGAGTGGTCATGGAACCCAAAGCCTTGTGGAGCGCAGTTCTTCTAACCTTTCCTCAGCACTTTCACGCCATTGAGCAACTTTTTGATCTAATGAAAACCTATCTGTACCCTGCGGAACCATAGTTGTGTAGTCATAGTTGGAAATTATGTCAGATGAAACTAATTTTGTAGCGACATCTTCGACCATACCAGCCGCAACATCATCATCTTCGTCTCTTCCCCACACATAATTAACCCGAATCGCTCTTTTAAACTCCCCAAATCCCCAAGTATAAGCATTACGTGTATATGTAAAAGGAATACTCAACAATCTAGTAAGAGGAACTACACCTGTAGCGTTATCGCAATAATAATCACTGCTTCTACCTTCTGATAGAACGTTATAGGTAGATCCATCCCAAATAGCCAACTCTAAAAGCTTTATAACTGGATGTCTTTTAAGAACAAATCCAAATCTACTAAACTCATAAAGCTCTTCATGACGGTAATTAGGTCGCCATGAGTTAGTAGAGTAACGTTCTATACGACTTTCTATTCTACGGATAATATCCTCTACTTCTGAAATAGAAGGAGATGTTGTAGTTGAAAAGTTTTGTCGTAGTTGCAAAAACGCGGCAATCTTTGTTGGAGTAGTGTAGTTATAAGCAGGAAATGGAAATGATCGCTTCATAGTCGCCGCTGTAGTGGCGGTAGAACAACTTACCCGAACCCAATATCTAGCTGTCCCGCTAGTATGATCACCAGTAGTTCCGGTCTTAAGATTAGTATTAGAAGCCTCTACATCAGTTAGTAAAACGGTTGCCCAATCACTGGGCATTCTCCACTGCACCACACCATCAGAGTCAAATGCATAGGTTTTAGAGAGTGGAAGGTTTTTCCAAGTAGACCCATTATAGTATTCGTAATCAGGAGTAGCATTGTAAGCTCCCTGAGTGTCTAACTCGAAATAAGCAGAATCAAACTTTTGATCCAATCCCATATAAATCTTATCTGTGGTTTCTCCGATAAGACTTGTTGCAGCGCCTACCAGATCGGCGGCGGCGAATTCCAGATCAACATACTCACTAGCACTGTTGTCCCATAAATAGATTGAATCCCAAGATCTCATTCACTATTCCTGTGGGTCAGATGACTCCAACTGCTCTTGCAAAGCTTCCCGAGCCGCTGCTTGCTCCTCAGGAGAAGCTTCTATTGTTATTCCTAACAACCCATGCATCCAAGTAGGAAGAACTAAAAGCTCAGATCTGGTTAAAAAGGCTACTCCCTTCAATTGAGGGAAAGCATCTTTAATCTCACCTTCAATAAAATCAACCGATTTCTTCAATCTAGAAGCTGATTCTATTAAACCGTCTTTTCTCTGATCTTGAGGATCTCCACTAATCTCAGATTCTATCTTCCAAAGCTTATAATTAGCTTTAACTTGCGACATAGCCTGTTTATACTCATGCCATGCAGCGATCATGGGACGAATATCTCTAGCTATTGCTACCCTGTTATCTACATATGACTCTTCCGAAGAATCTAGTTCCTCTTCTTCATCCTCTGCTTCCAAAAAAGCTATTACATCATCTGCAGATGCTGGGGCATTATCTGTTGCTTCTTCTACCATATTCCTTACCTCTTCTAATTCCTTATCCTGTATTAACGGACCTCTATCTTCGGTGGCTTCATTCCCATCAGAGATCACATTCATTTCCTGATCTGTAGCCATCTAAACCAAACCTCGCCTTTTTATATATAAATGAATATATTTATCCCTCATTATACTCATAATCAAAATTAACGACAATAAAAACTCATCCTTCTTCCACCTAAACGTCTGTTGTTCCTGTTGTCCAATCAATATCCAAACCTACGTCATTTTGCGTCTTGAGCCATGTGTACGCTTGACCCCATAATGATTTGTCAGCAGGAAGCAAAACAGAATCTGCAAAATAGGTAGCAATGTCATCGGCAGGAACCATATAAGTACCTCCCATAATTGGCATCTGCCTCGCCTCATCATTCCCTTTACTTCTTGCAGCAGCGTTTGCATAACTTTCCCAAGCTATTTGGACATGATGCTGAGTATTTAGAGTGGTTATTCTAATTTCAGCTATTTGGGTATAAGCATTCGCATGAGTAACTCCGCCTATATTCGCAAGCATACTTTTCTGTATTGCCATATTCTTCTCCTAAAAATATTCGATGTATGAAATAATATAATTTGCCTCAAGGTTCTGCCCGACAACCCCTTGGCTAGTACCGGGGTTGCTATTATTCCACATATTAATTGCATCACCTGAGTTTAACCAGATAGGACCATCATCTTTACTGAGAACCCTCATACCCGAACTATTATTCCATGAACCGTCTCCATTCGTATTACTCCCTTGCCCAGAATAAAGCATATATTGAGTTCTTCCTCCATACGCTGTAGATGCGTTTTGGTCATGACGGAAGCCCATGTGATAGGACTGGTTATTCATTACAACCTGTCTATTATCGTTGTACCCTGCTGAGTTTGTAGGGGCCATTTGAACCTCTGGGTACTGCACATAGAAAGCGTGGTTCTGGTGTCCAGAACCACTCTGCCATACGTTTGCGTTTAATGACCTACTGATTCCAACATATAAGCCATTCAAATAACCTTGTATCCCTGTAGTAACTCTAATCATTTCAATTTTATAAGTTCTGCCGTATGGAACAATCAAACATTCTGACTGAAAATACTTATTTGAAGTCCAAGCCCCAGAGCCATACGGAACGGAGCCAGTTATCGTGTTTGGCAACGCATATTCATAATCATTTAAATTCAAACCCATCGGACTCTCCTACGTAATTATTTCAAAATCTGCAACTATCTGGCAGGACTTATTTAACCATTCTGGATACGACTCATCTGCCACAACTTTTGCTTTCACAATATCGCCCTCAGTTAAAAGTATCGGGCGTTTCATAGCAGGGACAGCTTTACCACTTTTGGCTCTCAACATTTTACAAACTGTAGTGGTGGCAATCGTGCCTTCTGAGTTAATCACTGGACTCCCCGAGGAATTTAAAATACCTGTTGTTCCTGTTGGCAATCCCTCAATGTCAATGCTAACGTGCAACCCCGAAATCTCAGGATTTTCAATGTAGAGGTTATTCAGCTTTATTACCTTTCCAGATGGAACCTCAAATAAAGTGGTTTTTGTTCTAGGGGACTGAACATTGATAACTGACCATGTGTTGTTTTGAGATCCACCACCTGCACCCGATGAGTGCTCTGGATATCCATTTTCCACCTGTTGCAATACGTGTTCTTCGTAAGAACGTGGATTGATGTAACTCATATGGGTAGAGTTGCTGTACCAAGTTGTGCCATTGGTGTTAGCGACTGCGCCAATGAGATGGCTGTTAGCATTTCTTATCTGAACCCTAGAATGATAAATACCCGCCCAACAAACAATTACCATATCGCCAATCTGAGTAGGGATTGGCTCAAAAAATGGTGGATTGCGATTAGAATATTGCGATGTAGTCCATACTGGATAGTTCGCCCGAATATTATTAAAAGGAGTTGTCTGGTCAACATTAGCTAAATACGCACTTGCCGCCGTTGAGCCGTATTGGACATTTCCATAATTTTGCCAATCATAGTTTGCATCTAAGTTCTTTGGTGAAGGGTTTGTTCCTGATGTGTGGTTTATTTCAGAATCTTTCCAATACCACATATCTGTCGAACCCGTATACATCGGAACCCATAGATGATGAGCACCCGGAATTTGTGTCCCAGCAACATTGTCATAATCAGCAGAAGAAACTGGCCTTGAATTTCCTTGATAAGACCAATAAGCAACCATCAGCGTATTCTGCAAAGTATAGTCGCCATCTCTTAACTTCCACACTTCAGGGGTTAGCGGTGATGAACGACTTTTCTGTTGGGCTTGCGTTCCAGTATATTCAGCGTAAACATTCCCCCAGATTAGAGCGACTCCATCCTGTACGATTTCCCAAGCAAGTGTCCCGACATTTAATTCGGTCATTGCCGCTATATTTGGATTCGCCATGCTGTTCTCCTAGTTCCTATTTTTTCCGAAAAATGAATTAATTGCGTATGAAGTTCCAAATCCGCCACCACCAGCGGCATCTTCCCATGTAGCAAGTCCATTAGCATCAGATGTTAGAACTTTATCTGCACCCGGACCTCCACCAGCAATAGTAACTTGTCCAGTCTCACTCACAGAAAACACATCACTAGTAGAGGCATTAGCCCCAATAGAAAATGTCTTATCGGTATTATTTGCATTAGTATCTAGATTTACACGAACACCGCCTTGAGAATCAAAGTGTATTTCACCTGTACTGGCATGTTTTCTTATGTATGC
>VFFT01000136.1 GCA_009392775.1 SAR202 cluster bacterium
TGCTGGCATAGGATTGGCAGCCACACGAGATTTTGTTCATTTTCTCCGCAACGCAACACAAATTGATGAAAATCCTCTCGCCGGCGATGTTAAATACACCTTTAGTTATTCCATATCCCAACCATCGCGCGTTTTGAATGACTTCCAAAAGCTAGGCTTTAATGAATCCAGAGACGGGCAAGCCATTTTTGATGGCATTTTGAGTCATACAGGGGGCTCTAGTGGAGATCAAATAAATTATAGATTTGCCCAGACCGGAAGAACTGAACGCAATAGACAAAACCATTTATATCCGGAAGCTGTCTTCCCATTTGCCCATCAAATATTGACCGATCATTTAAGTGGGAAAACAGATGGTAAAAGCCTCAGGGATATCGCTAGCCAGACACAAACCAAGAGATTTGAAGTAAACACGTCAAACGAATATTGGGTTAAGGCATCGTCCTTATTACACACTGATACACAGGGTAATGATCTCAAAGATCCCGAAAACGTCAGATTTTATCTACTATCCGGCTTGTCACATGGTGTAGGTAAGATAAACGATAAAAGCATAGGGCAACAGTACACCAATCCTGTAGCGCCTTACTCAGCCCACAGAGCTCTCTTGATAGCACTAGACGAATGGGTAACCAAAGGTACTACCCCACCCGATAGCCAAGTGCCTAGACGAGCCACAAATGCCGCCGTAGCCGTCACGATCCCAGGATCCCAGACAGGAATAGTACCTCAGGAAGTTCTCGGTTGGCCTAATATTCCAGAAGTGAATTACAACGGACTAATAACCACGCGGTATCTTCTAGATTTTGGAGACCACTTTGATAATGGCATCTTATCCAAATACCCCCCATCGATAAAAGATAGACCAGCATACACAATATTCGTATCCAAAGTAGATGATGACGGAAACGAAGTGGCCGGTATACGACTACCTCCAGTCGAAGCACCAATTGCTACCACGACAGGCTGGGGCCTACGCAGAAACGAGTATAGCGAAAATGAAGGCTTGGAATCCGAAGGACAATATATACCTTTCAAAATCACTAAGTCCGAACGCATCGCCTCGAATGATCCACGCATATCGCTAGAGGAACGTTACGGAAATCATGACGGGTATATTGAGGCAGTTAAAAAGGCTGCGCAGAAACTTGAAAAGCAGCGACTCCTTTTACCTGATGATGTCAAACAATATGTATCTGATGCCAAAGCGAGTAATGTACTATCTGAATGATCGTCTGCAGACATTTGACCAGTTTAATTTGGATTTTTAGCATTAACGCAATATTCTGATATACATTATCAATCGCAGCGGAAATATGATTCATAGACAGTACCAGTAACGTCCAATATAATCCGAGAATCAGTTTCCTAGTTATCTCATATTAAGCCATTTAATTGAAGCCAAGGAATCGCAACCCTAAGTTAATCTCAAATCTTAAACAGACATAAGGAGATAAACATGACAGCGAAAGTTACTGGCCTAGGACACGTGGGAATTTATGTTCACGATCTGGAACTAATGAAAGAGTTCTACGGTACATTCATGGGAATGACTTTAACCAAAGTCGGACCCGCTGGTGCGTTTTATAGTGCCGATCCAGAGAATTGCGACCATGAAATAGCATTGGTGAACGGAAGAGCGTCTCTAGAAGACCCTCATTTGATCAACCAGATATCCATGAGAGTTGATTCACTAAATGACCTTCGAGATTTTAAGAAACGTATCATCGAGCGAGGATACCAATTGAACCGCATAGTCACTCATGCAAGTGCTATAGGTTGTTATTTCCAGGATCCCGAAGGAAACCAAACTGAGGTATTCTGGGTGACTGGACTCCCGTCGTGGGCTCAAATAGGGATACCTATCGATATAGACCAATCAGATGAGCAAGTGATGGCAGAGGTAAACCGGTCTTGGGATACAGTGAAACACGTCGCTATAGGCACGGTGCCTACCCCTGAAACTTTTGAGGCGATTCGAGACCTTAACCAGACCGTAACCAACTCTAGATAGCAGCGTCGTAATTTCTTAGATATAGAGAGAAACCGCCCTCGTCTTATGTACGAGGGCGGTTTCTCTTCAAGACATCATCATATGGTATACCAATCAATCATAGTATTAGGGTTCCCAAACCCTCAAACCTCATCACCATATAATATTTATGAGTGTTCTAGCGTTATTCCATCCTATGCCCTTCAGCAGGCGATCATGTATCAGACCATTAAGAATCATAGACTTGAGAGTTACCGCTGTCTCTCAGAAAACATAATAATCACTTGAATATCAAGTTCTAGCCATATAGCATAGTTAGTTGGGCATTAATACTCATGATCAAAAAATTAGCACCTAAGGAGACGCACAATGTCACAAGCGGAAAAGATAGGATCTATTACAGCAATTACTAACGCAATATCACTACCGGCTAATGGAACTAATCCCAGGTTTGAAGTACACGCAATAAGTGGATCAGGCACGCTTGCAGGGGCAGATATATTTCAGATAATGGCTACATATTCAGCTGAAATGAGGGGTGATGGCACTATTTATGGAGAATGCCCGAATGCTGGGGTTGTTATAGCAGCTGATGGAGTGGCTACTTTCAGAGCTACCGGAATCGGGAGCTTTACGGAAGAGGGCGGAACTACATTTAAAGGAATGGTCTATTTTGAAACATCAGCGCCTTCCCTCGCTTCCTTAAACGGAGCCGCGGTTGTATACGACTGGGACGTAGATGCTGCAGGGAATGCAACATGGGAATTATGGCAATGGAAATAGATAGATAAATATCCATTCCAAATCTTACAAGGAAATGAAATACCCTTAACACAGATGTTAAGGGTATTTCATTTCCTATTACGAACGCGTCTAACGAACAGTAACTGCGTATTTAATATTAATTGATTAGATACTACATATTGCAAGTTAACATTGCCGAAGTATTCTTACTTCTGTTATAAATTGCTGTAGCACGGTGACATTAACTACGTTATCGAATCTATATGCAATTTTATTTTAGGAGATTGTTATGTTATTTCATGTCACAGCTGAACACGATCATGAAACCTGCCCAGGAAGAGAAGAAGGCATGGGAGGAGATGCAGTACGCATCGCCCAAAAATGGTTAGAAGGCAATGATGAAGTTAAAGTCTTAGGGGCTTGGGGGCATCAGCCCTCCCACAAAGGATTCGCTATAGTAGAATCATCTGATTTTTCAGCAGTATCGCAGCTATTACGGGGGATGATGCTGATAGGGAAATGCGAAGTGTTACCAGTAAACGATAATATTGCCGCGAGGAAAAATAGAGGACACTGGGAAAGCTAACGAGACCACACGCACCGTGCTAACCCTATCATCGCTTAGGGCTAATACTCTATATGAAGTAAAAATCCCACGTACTATAACTAAATACGTATAGAGAGAGACTGTACTGAGGCTACGGTAACCTACTCTCTCCGATTGAGATGAGACTGAGCCTCGCGAGTGGTGGATAAAGGACCCGTAGCAGCATAATAATGCCGACCCGCCACCACAAGTTCCTCAGCTGGGAACTTAGTAATTACCTGTGCCCCATCTTTAGTTACTACCACTTCTTCTTCTATCCTGGCTGCTGACCAGCCGTCAGAAGCCGGCCAGAATGCCTCTAATGCGAATACCATGCCTTCTTCAATCGGCTGAGGGTGTTCCAGAGAAAATAGCCGACTAAATATAGGAGCCTCCCAAGTAGAAAGCCCGACACCATGTCCATACTGCAGAGCAAAAGCCGCTTCTTCATTCTCAAAACCAAATTCCTGAGCTTTCGGCCAAGTGGTGACGATATCCGCTGTAGTGATTCCTGGTTTAGTCAATTCTATCGAAATATCTAAAATCTCCCGACATTTCTTGTAGGCATCTATCTGTGACTGCGAGGCACTACCAATAGCGAGGGTCCGGTAGTAACAAGTGCGATATCCCATGTAGCTATGCAGAATATCGAAGTAGACCTGATCTCCTGGCCGCAACATCCGATCACTAAAAACATGGGGATGCGGACTGCAACGTTCTCCTGATATAGCGTTGACTCCCTCGACGTGTTCCGACCCCAATTCGTATAGCACCTTATTGACCAAGGCCACGCCTTCGTTTTCCCGAACACCAGCACGCAACATGGTATAAAGTTCATCGTATGCAGCGTCTACCATAGCACAAGCAGTATTAAGCAAGGTGATCTCATCCTGGTTCTTTATACGACGAGCTTCAAGCATCAGTTGTTGACCATCCACGATATTCAGACCTGCCTTTTGCAGCGCAAACAAGACAACTGGTTCACATACATCTACGCCTATAGGCTCGTTTTGTAGACCACGAAGTTCCAACTCTGTCTTGATCTTCTTCGCTACATCATCTGCCATACCTGCTTCTGGCGGTGTAGCTCCTCTAAGAGTAGACATACCAGCCCTGGAACGTCCATCTAACCACGGGCAGTACATCTGGTGATGTCGTGCAGCTGAGCCGAAGTCCCACATGATGGGTTCGTCATCTTGAGGAAGCAAAGTGTACCGAACCAGTTTGTCCAGTGCCCAGGTGCCGATGACAGTAGCTGTCAGGTACCTAATATTATTCATGTCAAAGCATAATAGTGCGCCGAGATCCGAGGTCTTGAGCAAATTCTTTACTCGGTCCAAACGTCCAATGCGCAGACGCTCAAAATTCACTCTTTCTTCCCAGTCGACACCCATAGTTCCAAAACTTTTAATCGACATATCAGTCCTCCTCGTGGTTTATAACTCTCTATGATTTCTAGTTAAGTATGTGGGAGTGTAATTTGGCATTGGGTATGAGTCAACGAGAAAAGAACATCTATCATTTTCCATAAATAGACAACCATAGTCCCAACATCGGGGGCATATTGTGCTCAAATCAATAGTTGGAATCACAACTTCTCTTAGACTACACAGATACATCTAGGACATGATGGTACCAGAATCTGGCCGTAAATCGGCCGGCATTTAGACTCAGCCACTCCCAATATCAGTTACGTAATCTCACAGGTGATATGGCCCTAAGATAACTGAAGAATTCGTGGTTGAGACAAGCTACTCTAGTGGCAATGGATCAACGGGTTTAATTGAATATATACTTCCGCCTTTATCTACACTAAGAAAAACACGTAACGAGCCATCCGGTAGTACTATTGCTCCAGGATTCCTCATGTCAATTCTGGCTATTTTATTCCCATCGGCGTCTCTGGCTTTAACTTTGTAATAATTATCAGACCAGTTGATACCATCTTTCGAAATAAGCATAATGACACGATCAGCGTCTAAGTCAGGGTTCTTCCTATAAACTAACTCCTCGGGCATCCTCACAAACTGATAATA
>VFFT01000137.1 GCA_009392775.1 SAR202 cluster bacterium
GTGTTGTCAATAGTTTCACCTAGTGGCTGGAAACTAGAGTTGTCATATTTGAATGCCTCCAACACTCCTGTGTTTGTTTTAGGATGCCACCCAGTGATTTCATACATATCGAGTCTGTGGGAGTGGGTTAGGGTAGGAGCAGGATATTGTGGATAACTATAGTGGATTAGTGGTCTTTGGGTCAGTAGCATGGGCCCTTCATACACTGCTTTGTACATCCCATTGTAAACATCTACATCGGGATTTCTGGAATACATGATGAAATCTGAGTCAGAGTTATAGAGAAACTGGCCACATGATCTCTTGGTAAGGCATTGGTGGGTGTCTTTCGAAATGATGCCGCCAAGGTCAACAATGTGGCGCCCGCTGATATATTTCAATATTCCAACATCAAAGGCTGCAATAGTAGCATCCTGAGGAGTGTTAACTGAGGCCCAACTAGCCATTTGTATGTACTCGTCTGAAATCTGTCTAATGTTATTTTGGTATAGATGGCTCCAGTTTAAGCACGTTATGGCAGCTGCAATTACGGCTATGGGTATCAAGCATACGCTGATAGGTATCCGTATAAGGGTTTTGTGTACGTATCCAATTGCTATGACCCCTAATATTGTTAATATGATGTATTCGTTGGACAGGTATCTCGTATGGTGTAACAGTATCCGAAATGAAATAGCGTACATAAGTAAATGTGCTATTCCCCAAGAGATCAATAGGGTCATCAGTAAATGCTGATTTGCAATTGTAGATGACTTTACGCGGCTGAAAACGCTGCTGCAGATTTGGGTGCCATCGACTGGTTGTCTGTAAATCTTGCCAACTCTTGTTTTGACTATATTCCATAAGTCATCGATAGACTTTCCCTGGAGTCTTACCCAGAGAAAGATGCCTAAAGATATAGGTATTGTCCCTAATAATATATAGTGTTGCGGAAGAAACGATTGGTAATGTATGAACGCCTTAATGAAATGCGTGATTGCTAAGATGTCAAAGCCGGAATCGACGTATGTTAGGACTTTACCTCTACCAGTGGTGGGTAAGATATCGCCGTTTACAAAGAACGAAAATAGCAGATAAGGCAAAATCACTAGAAGCGTGCTTATCAGGCCCCTGAGCAAACTCTTCCATTCTCCCCGTGCTAGGCTTACCAATAGCAATGCGGCTATCAGTGCTATTCCGGAAGGATGTGTTAGAAGCAGAAGTCCACACAAGACGCCTGTAAGGGTCCTGTAACTGTAATGCTCATATGATAATAGTGTGAGTAATCCCAGAGCGATAAACATCATGGTTTCCATTCCACTAAGAGCCAGCCAGATAATGTTTCCGTTTATCGCTATTAGCAAACCCGCTAGAAAGCCTAGTAGTGAGGACATCGGTTCACCAAAACTGAGGGATCGCCCTACCTGCCTAGACACTAGCATGGTTAATATGAGAACTACTACGAACATGAGAAGAGACAGGGATAATGCCGACAAGTACGGAGTTACCCCAAGTACAACTAAACCCGCGTTAATAAATACCCAAAGTGGACTCGATGTTCCAGTGCTGAGCTCTCCCTGATTGAAAGAAAGTGTCCCCGTCTCTGCTAGGTTGGAGATATACACTAGGTGGATGTACGCGTCGTCAAGGGGAAACACGCCGTATGATTTGGGAAATGCTATCCATACAGCTATTCCTAATATAATAACAAGTAGGACCCCCGTGACCAGTAACGCTGTAGGGGTCTTACGATCTGCGCCGTATTCTTTTGGGTGAAATAATAATGAAAGTGGCATAATTGGAGATATGTGTGTATATAATCTCTGCGTGTTTATTGGTCGGAAACAGACCTAATTAATTGGAAACCATCGCTATGGTTAACTATGGTCTCCAGTTCGAAATGATTTTATATAGACCCGTATGTAGAGTCAAATTGAATAGGATATAAAAAGCCCTCAGGATATATTTATGGTCGTTTACATTCCTCTTATCGATATACGTTCGGAGTCTTAGCAATCAGTATTTGTGTAAAAGAAAGAGTTTCCGGGATACAGATTCTCACATTCCTATTGGTTATGACCTGTTGTATCTCCTGCAGACCTAATGTGCCTATGCCTGAATCCATAGAGCATACTTACGTACAACCAATTAGTTCAGAGGCCCAGATCCACGAATCGAATGCCCTTGCGGTGAAAATTTCCGGAGAACTATCTGAGCCAGGCGGAGTGGCAGTGCGGTACTGGTCAGATGATGGTCCCAAACTTGAGTCAAGTCCGAGCTTTATTTCTGGGACTACATACGAGTTAACTATCTTTCGCCTTCGCGCAAATACGTTTTACGAATACCAGATATTGGCGATAAGCGATTCTGGATATAGGGAGGTTTCTGACGTAAAGAGCTTTTTGACGGGGAGGCTTCCTGAAGCATTGGAGAGAGCTAGATTCAAAGTGATTAACGGTCATTCTTCTTATCCGCTGACGTTTCTGGAATTTCGACAAAAGACTTTTTATGGGCTGGTTGCAATAGATTCTGATGGATATGTCGTCTGGTACTATGAGGCACCGGAGGGTCATGAACCATATGTTATGGATCAGAGAGCCAATGGCAACATAGTACTTCTAGACGGCGCTTTTGGTGTTGTGGCATATGGATTAGCAGAGATTACTCCACTTGGTGATGAGGTGGCTCGTCTAGATGATGTGTGTCCGCCTAACGGTCCTATGCATCATGAAGTGACATTGATGGATGATGGTCGCGTGATGTATTTATCTCGTGCCATAGAATATTGGGGTGATGGTATAGATGACATTCCTCAAGAAGGGGATACTTTAGGTATTTGGGATCCAGTTAGAGGTTCCAACGAAATAGTGTGGAATATATTTGATCACATTTCTCCCTCTGATAGAACTTCCCCAGACTCTGATTCCACTCTCCCCGAGCAATTTATGTGGGGAGGCTGTAATAGAGATCACGCTGTTCAAGATTGGAGTCATGGAAATTCAATCCACATCAACGCTGATGGTACGGTTCTAGTTTCTTTGCGGCATCTAGATCAAATTGTAAAACTTTCATCTGATTTCGAGGAGGTGCTATGGAGACTAGGAGGTCCTGGTGGTCAATTCGAATTTCCGCAAAAAAGTGATAGATTCTATCATCAGCATTCGGCTGCGGAGCTACCTAATGGCAATATAATTTTGTTTGACAATGGGAATAATAGGCCGGCTGTTGAGGGAGGTGAATATTCTCGGGCGTTAGAATTACAATTAGATATGAGCGACCAGACTGTTCGGAAAGTATGGGAATATAGACAATCTCCTGATCTGTTCGCCGATTGTTGTTCAAATGTAGTGCGACTTGATAATGGTCATTCCCTGTTAGTGTTTGGTATGAGCGAAGGTGACGTATGCTGTCGTACCTTTACAATCGTCGAGGTGGACGACTCGGGCGAGGTTACATGGCACGTGGAACATATGTCAGAGGGTAAATTTTCGCAATATAGAGTAGTACCTGCAAAATCAATTATGAATGAATCAGAGATCCCCTAATTTATTCAGTAGGGCAGCTTCCTATGAATAACGAGGGGTTATGCAATCTAAACATTATGAAGGACTTGAGCTTGAGTTTTTATACGAACGTCGTGGCTGGGCTGAGAAATAATTGGGTATTGATTTGCCTTACTGTCTTAGCATTGGTATCGCGAGTGTTTCTGACAACTATATCACTCGGCGAAGTGGATTCAGGAAACTTTTGTAATGCTCTCAAGTATGGGTATGATATCAGCCATTTTCGTCCTCATGCTCCAGGGTATCCCATCTTCGTCTTTATGGCGTGGCCCCTATACCTGATGACGACTGATTGTATAACGAGCTTAGCGTTGGTCAGCGCCGTACTTGGAGCTTTGGTAATAATACCGTTCTATTTGTTGGTGAAGACCATCGTAGGTGGCTTAATAGCATTCATCGGGTCAGTGGCCCTTATCGTAAACCCACTGCATTGGACTTTTAGTGAAGCTATGCTATCAGATGTGCCGTCGACATTTTTTGTAGTTCTATCTGCATATCTTGTTTATAGAGGTCGTTCTTGTGATTGGTCTTTTTTATTGGGCTGTGCCTCAATGTCTATCGCTATAGGTGTGAGGCCGGCCAATGTGTGTATGGTTCTACTATTGGCAGTTCCTTTAATCTTCAGATGGCGCGATGAAAACACGTTTCCTGGCGGTATCCTAATCAAAGGTATTGGGATGTTTGCTGGGATCTCGTGCTTGTGGTTTTTCCCTGCGGTATTTCTAGGTTCAGACGGATTAAGTGCTTTTTTTGGTGCTTTGCAGAAACAATGGCTTAACGCTGTGGCGGTCGGAGATATTTCGCAACTGGGTAGTCCGTGGATTATAAACCTAGTTTACAGATTGGAAAGGTTTGCCCTCGGGTATTTAGTGTTATACCCATGGACTGGCAGTGATATAAAGAGTAGTGTAACCTTGCTGCTGTGTGCTCCTGTAATCCTTGGCTTCATCGGGTTTGTATGTAGTTGGAATCGGACTAACAGTGACCACATTTTTATTTCGATATGGTTAATTACCATTATTTATCCGATATGTACTATTCATTTCTTGCCTAGGTACGGGATTCCTTACATTCCAATTTTCCTTATATGTATCCTTGTCGGGTACCAATATTTATGCGCTATTTGCAGGATGCGTAGAGGTTCAATTGAATTGGTTTTCCTGTTGGCTTTGGGTACTGTCTTACTTCTGTATATTGTAAAGTTGCAGGAGCCCGTTAGTAGCTTTGAGGTTAGCACTCCTAACCAACCGATTTACATAGCTTTATTATTATTACTCTTTGTGACAACAATCCTACTGACCCGCATACGTTTTCAGCATTGGTACAGATTAGTGGGCAATCTGAGGATGGGGGTTAGTGGCGTCCCGCCGAGGTGGCTCCGTTTAAAGTATATCGCGCTATTGCTGGTAGTGCCTTACGCAATCATTGGTTACACTAACGCTTCGGTTTCCCATCATATCAACAGTCCGGGTTACCAACTCGTCATTGATGTAACAAAACAATATGAGTCTGAAGGTACGGTAGTGTGTTGGGATAATCAAACCCACAGTATATTTGAATCTATCGCGCCACAATTTCAAATTGCAGGTCGACTCACGGCCGACAGTCTCTATGATGGGTATGAAAATGGGTTAGTTGTAGTAATGACCGACAGATGCCAATGGTTTGAGGATATATCTGTTGATCTCAACCCTATTGTAATC